>NZ_CP098747.1:3095000-3332500 GCF_023746535.1 Sneathiella marina
CGAGAAGGACTGAAACCGGATATCGTCTGCGGTACCTCAATCGGCGCCCTGGTCGGCGGCATGTATCTGGCGGGCCAGATGGATGCCCTTGAAGAATGGGCCCGTGATCTGGGAAAATCCAGCCTGTTCCGGTTTCTTGATATCCGCCTCTCCGGTGGCGGCCTTATATCAGGCAACAAGTTATTCTCGCTTTTGGAAGATAATATCGGCGATACCCTGATTGAAGACCTTCCCGTACCTTTCTCCGCCATAACCACAGAACTGGGGACCGGGCATGAAATATGGATCCAGGAGGGAAATCTCGCCAAGGCGATCACGGCGTCCTATGCTCTGCCCGGATTATTCTCTCCGCAGCAAATCGACGACCGCTGGCTCATTGACGGTGCGCTAACAAATCCGGTTCCGGTTTCAGTCTGCCGAGCCCTCGGCGCCCGCCTGGTTATTGCCGTCAATTTGAACGCCGATGTTTTCGGAATGTCGAATATTGGAGAAAATGAAGAAAATCTTGTATCGGAAGAAAATGGCGGGAAACTTAAGGCACTTCACGCGCGCTCCCCTTTGAACCTGATGAAGCACCGCTTTTTCGACAAGTCGGGCGCGGAACCCAGCATATTCGGCGTCATGATGTCCGCCCTCAACATCGTCCAGGATCGCCTAAGTCGCTCCCGCCTTGCCGGAGATCCCCCGGATATCACCATAGCCCCGCGCCTCGCTCAACATGGCTTGTTGGATTTCGACAAAGCTCAAGAAATGATTGCAGAAGGCGAAGCATCTGCCGAACGCGCCCTTCCCTTCCTGGCAAGGGCCATGGAAATATTGTCTTAGCGATTTTTGTCAGCCGGTGGCAATGTAATCACGCATTGCCGCGGCTTCACGCTCCACCTCATCCATGCGGCTTTTAACGACATCGCCGATGGAAATAAATCCGCTCAAGCGCCCTTCATCCAAGACAGGCAAGTGACGAATTCGTTTTCCGGTCATGAGAGACATCACATTGTCAATGGTCTCAGACGGTGTTGTCGTTATCAGGTCCGATGTCATGAGGTCTTCTGCAGTCTGGTCCAGGCAATCCGACCCGCATTCAGACAAGCCCCGGACAATATCCCGCTCCGACACAACGCCGCGTAAATTTCCCGATCGATCCACAATCAAGACAGCGCCAATCTTGTTTGTTCCCAATATGTTAGAAATATCTGCAATGCTATCTGAGGGGACTGCCGTAATCACATTGGCCCCTTTGGTTTTTAAAATACCGGCGACATTCATACAAATTCTCCTTCCGAATATGGCTTTCGGGAAAGCGCTACAAGAGGGTATTTTCAATTTTACTAATTTACCAGAATTACTGGCGAATTTCAACTCTCTTGCGAATTCCCGTCACGCAACAGCACGTCTTAAGGAATCATATTGTTAATGTCATCCTCCTGTTCAATAGGGGCTTCTTCCCGTTCTGGCGGCCCTATGACGATGGTCACTTCTCCCTTGATTTTCTTGTCCTGAAAATATGTGACAAGCTCCTCTATCCTCTGTCGATGAATATTTTCGAATTTTTTCGTCAATTCAATGCAGACAGCCGCCTCCCTGTTCCCAAGGCATTCAAGGGCAATCTTCAGAATTTTAGCAACCCGAAACGGCGATTCAAAAAAAACAAGGGTTGTTGGCGCCTCTGCGAAGGCCTTAAAAACCTTACGCTGCCGCCCCGGCCGGCGCGGAAGAAATCCCAAAAATGAAAACGCGGGGACCGGCAAACCGGAAACCATTAAGGCTGTTATGACGGCACTTGGTCCAGGCAGGGCATCCACTTTGTATCCGTTTTCAATGGCCGCCGCAGCTGCTCTCTGTCCCGGATCGCTCACCCCGGGCGCGCCCGCGTCTGATGTCAGCCCAACAGATTTACCATCCCGCAACAGAGACAAAATCCGGCCAACGGCCCGATCTTCATTATGCGCATGGCAGGCAAAAACAATTGGCGGACTATCCAGTTGATGGCGCTCGAATATCTTTCGCGTGTGTCGCGTATCCTCACATGCCAAAGCATCCACAGATTGAAGGACCCGCATTGCGCGCAAGGATATGTCTTCCAAATTGCCAATGGGCGTTGGGATAAGAAACAGCGTTGGTTCAATCGGATCATCATTTTCAGTCATGTTAGGGGACTAACCATATATTGGGAGGATGTGCAACGCCCACGACCTTCCTGGTCACGCCACGGCTTCCAGAATTAGATCCCGAAGCCACAGGGTCGTCTTAGCTTGTGCGGTGGATTTATGCCAATATAAATAAAAATCCAGATTGGGTACCGCCAGCGGCAAGGAAAATACATGACAGTTATACATTCGGGTAAGCTGTAAAGGCGCAGTCAGTGCAAGATCGGTTCGTTGCACTAAATGGAAAGCTGCCTGGTAATGCTGGAACCGAACCATTATATTCCGGGTCGGCCCCAAATTTCCAAGCTCAATATCGACAGCCCCGCTACCTCTTTGACGCGACGATACAAGTATGTGAGATAGCGCAAGATAGGCCTCCAGCGAAAGGCTGCTCTTTTTTGCCAGCGGATGGGATGGTCCGACAACACAAACCTGCTTGTCTGACATGAGCAGGCGATTTTGCAGCTCCGGGTTTGGTGGCAACGGGATATCGACAGCGAAATCAATTTCACCCAATGCCAGCTTTTTCGCAATGGATCTGCGGGGGACGTGAAACGCCTGCACCTTCATGAGAGGTGCGAACCGGTGAAGGCGCTCAACCAGCTTCGGCAGTAAAATTGTTTCACCGATATCGCCAATCCCGATCCGAACCACTTTATCAGATGTCTGCGGGTTGAACTTGTCTTCCTCTTCAATGCCCGCTTGCAATAATCTCAAAGCCTGCCGGGTCGGCCCGATCATTTTCTGGGCCAGAGGTGTGGGGTTCATTTTACGGCCTGCATGAACGAACAACGGATCGTTAAATCGATCCCGCAGGCGGGCCAAGGAGTTACTGACAGCCGGTTGTGTGACATTCAAAGCGCTCGCAGCCAGTGTCAGGTTGCGATGTGTATATACGGCATCGAATGTCACAAAAAGATTAAGGTCTAGATTTTTAAGCTTCATCTTATCATCACCAATATTTATGACTTGATATCATAAAAATAAATTTTAATGATTACAAGAGCGCCTTTATACTGCCGCCAGATATCCATAGATAAGAGAGCCAGCGCAATGAAATTTTCGTATTCTGATAAAACTGATAGCCTTGTAGCCCGTGTAGAAGCATTTATGAGCGATAACGTATATCCTGCGGAACAGGAATATCATGACTATATTGAGAGCTCGAGCACCCGCTGGGTTATTCCCCCTGTCATGGAAGAGCTGAAAAGCAAAGCAAAAGAAGCGGGCTTATGGAATCTGTTTCTGGCTGATTTCGAAGATTATGGCGCCGGTTTGTCTAACCTGGAATATGCCCCGTTATCTGAAATAATGGGCCGTTCCATGATCGGTTCTGAGGCCTTTAACTGCAGTGCGCCCGATACCGGCAATATGGAAGTTTTGGCGCGGTACGGCACGCAGGCACAAAAGGATGAATGGCTGGTACCGCTTCTCAACGGTGAAATCCGCTCGGCTTTTGCCATGACTGAACCAGCTGTCGCCTCCTCGGATGCAACCAATATTCAAAGCACAATCCGCCGCGAGGGAAATGAGTATGTCATCAATGGCCGCAAATGGTGGACATCAGGCGCCCCGGATCCACGCTGTAAAATAATGATTTTCATGGGAAAAACAGATGTGAATGCGTCGCGACATACACAGCAGTCGCAAATCCTTGTCCCTATGGATACGCCTGGCGTGAAATTAATTCGTCCTTTGAAAGTATTCGGCTCTGACGATGCGCCTCATGGCCATGCGGAGATGCTTTTTGAAAATGTGCGCGTCCCAATCTCCAATATTATCGGAGGAGAAGGAGAAGGGTTTGCTATTGCACAAGGCCGGTTGGGCCCTGGTCGCATTCATCATTGCATGCGGCTTATCGGATGCGCGCAACGCGCCATTGAACTCATGTGCGACCGGGTGGAAAACCGGGTGGCTTTTGGCAAGAAACTCAGTGAACAAGGATCTATTCGCGAAGATATTGCAAAATCCATTTGCGAAGTAGAGCAAGCCCGATTACTGACATTGAAAGCTGCAGAACGTATGGATCTGGTGTCCTACAAGGAAGCCCGTGATCTCATTGCCATGATCAAGGTCGTGGCTCCCTCCATGGCGCAAACCGTTATTGACCGGGCCATTCAGGCTCACGGTGCCATGGGACTTAGTCAGGACACCTTCCTGCCCGAAGCCTTTGCTTATGCAAGAACGGTGCGGCTGGCCGATGGTCCGGATCAGGTTCATATGTCGTCGCTTGGAAAGCAAATTATACGGCGCTATGCCAGCTGAGCAATAAAGGGAACTTATCAATAGCACAGGAAAACAGGAGCGACTTATGACGACAGAGACTGATTTTACACGACCCTCGCAATTCTTGCATCTTCAACCGTTTGCCAATACCTATGGTGTCACGGTTGTTGACGAAAAACCGGGCTCTGTCGTCCTTGAAGCGCCATACCTGGAATCCCTTTCTACCCTACCAGATCTCTTCCCAACATCTTCGATCGGAGCGGTCGGTGATATGGCGGCAATCAGTTCATGCATGTCTATGCTGCCCAAGGGGTGGGCCTGCGCAACTTTGGATTTTACGGTCAAAATGACCGGGCAGGCCCGCGGCGAGAAACTCATTGCTCGCGGTCGTGTGTTACAGGCAGGAAAATCATTCTCTGTCGGATCCGCAGACGTTTATACTGTCTGTGATGGCAAAGAAACCTTGTGCGGTGTCGTTATGGCCACGGGCCGCAATTTTCCGTTAAAGTAAATGCATATCTTGGCCTCAGGGCCGTTTCTTCACGAGATATCGTTGCTCCCCTTCCAGAACCAGCTCTTTCCGTTGATTGTGAACGGTCGACCGCACGGTGACTATGCCGGTTGAATTCTGTGCTTTCAGGTCTGTGATAACCAGCTCCGGATACACAGTATCGCCATAGTAAACTGGTCCCAGAAACTTGGACGACTGATCAATAAACGCAATTAGAGATTCCCCTACAACATGGGGAAAGATACCGGCGCCGGCCGCTGTCTGAATCACCACCTGGAATCCATGCGCTAAAAGTTCAGGATGGCCCTGGGATTTACAATATTCAACATCATAGTGAATTGGATGATTATCGCCGGAGGCGGCCTGAAACGCTGAAAAATTGGCGTCTCGCAATGTTCGCGATGGGATGTAAAACCGCTGGCCAATCGATAGGTCTTCGAAATAACTGGCTTCAGCAAATTTATGGTTTTCCGGTATGAATTCCTTGCTCATAATAAGTTCCTGCTTGTTTTCAAGTCTTGTTTTTAAGTCTCAACTATAGTCTAAAAAAAATTTCAGACAACTAACGTATGACACCCCAATTATCGACAGACTTATGTTTATTTAAAAGTCATTTCCTGCCATATTGTAGGCTGCAGCAAAACGAAAAAGGAATACTCGCGATGAAAGGCAACGCCACAATCATTAAACATCTCAATGTTATCTTGAAAAACGAACTTACCGCGATTAATCAGTATTTCCTGCATTCCCGGATATTGGAAGACTGGGGACTAGAAGAATTGGGAGAGAAGGAATATCACGAGTCAATTGACGAAATGAAACATGCGGACAAGCTTATCAAGCGAATCCTTTTCTTGGAAGGCCTGCCTAATCTCCAGGATCTTGGTAAGTTGATGATCGGCGAGGATACAAAAGAGATCCTCGAATGTGATTTAAAGATGGAGCATGCCGGCCATATCGACTTGAAAGCAGCCATTAAGGATTGCGAATCCGAACAAGACTATGTTTCCCGGGATTTGCTTGTCGACATCATGGAATCCGAGGAAGAGCATATCGATTGGCTGGAAACCCAATTAGGTTTGGTGGATAAAATGGGCATTGAAAACTATATTCAGTCTCAGACTTCCTAACCGATTGAGAGATATCCTCGAAGCGTATTAGGCCTTCGCTGCTAATTTAATATTGACAATCATTCGCAATTTACTAAGTTATTGAGAATGATTGTCAGTGTTAATAGACGGAAGCTTTAGAATGTATGTTTGCCTATGTAATGGATTTACCGATCGCGATGTAAAATCGGCGATCGCGGATGGTGCGCAAGGTGTTGCAAATATATATGATAGTTTGGGAGCGCCGCCCCAATGTGCCAAATGCTCAATCCATATTCGTGAAATTATCCGCGAGGAAGCAACTGTACAGTCAGTAGAGCAAATTAGAAAATAAGCGCAATATCAGACAAGTTTTTCAATGAAAAATATTCCCCCGCCTTAGCCAGACGAGGGAGTTTAAGTTAAAGGGCCTTATTATTCATTTCTACCTTGGCCTCGGCATACTGTTCTTTTAATCGATCAACATAATCTGCAACTGTCGGGATGTCGTTTACACTTCCGATACCTTGTCCGGATCCCCAGATATCTTTCCAGGCTTTGGCTTTTGAAATCCCGCCGCTGCCAAAGTTCATTCGACTTTTATCAGCACCGGGCAAATTCTCCGGATCCAGGCCTGCCCGTGTTATGCTCGGGCTCAAATAGTTCCCGTGAACGCCGGTGAACGTGTTCGTGTAGACAATATCTTCGCCCCTACTCTCAACGATCATTTCCTTATAGCCATCAACTGCATTGGCTTCCTGCGTCGCGATAAATGCACTTCCCATATAAGCGAGATCTGCGCCAAGTGCCTGCGCCGACAAAATTGAATGCCCATTGGCAATCGCGCCGGACAACGCAATTGGACCGTCGAAGAACTGACGAATTTCCGAAACCAGTGCAAACGGGCTTAATTTACCCGCATGCCCACCTGCCCCGGCGCAGACAAGGATCAGTCCGTCCACACCTGCTTCAATAGCTTTTTCGGCATGGCGAATATTAGTCACGTCGTGTAAAATGATCCCACCGTAGGAGTGGATTGCCTCGACAATCTCGTTGGGCGCTCGCAGGCTGGTTATGATGATTGGCACTTCATGTTTCACACATAGCGCAACATCTTCCATGAGGCGCGAATTGGAGGCGTGTACGATTTGATTGACGGCAAAGGGCGCGACCTTTTTGTCCGGGTTTGCCTCGGCATATTCTGCAAGTTCGGCTTTAATTTGATATAGCCATTCATCCAACTGCTCTATCGGCCGGGCATTAAGTGCGGGAAACGAACCAACGATGCCTTCTTTACACTGAGCAATTACAAGCTCGGGTCCAGATACAATAAACATAGGTGATGCAATTACGGGAAGAGACAGGCGTCCCTCCAATACCGACGGCATTGTCATTCGCAGTATACTCCTGGGAAATGAAATGAATTAGCCAGGCCCGGATCTTGCGCCCAGTTACCTGGCTTGAGTTATTTTAAACTGGACTCGGATCTTGCGCCCAATATCCTGCGAAAATAAGTAATTTTTTAGCCAGGCCCAGATCTTGCGCCCAGTTACCCGGCTTGCGACGATTATTAGCAGCTTTTTTTAAAGATGACAAATTGTCATTTTTGACAAAATTTCATTTTTAATGTTCGCAACTGCAGCATTATTGCGAAAATATGTTATGAAACATGCCATTAATTACAAATAGTATTTTTTAAAAAAAATTTTGATGTTGCGATGCAGCATGGAAAAATACAATGTCCGGTACATTGTATGGGTATCAATGATGGAAATTAGAACATCAAAATTAACCATATTTCCAAATAAGATTCGTAAATTCTCAGACTGTTTTCCCACTTATCATCATCCAGTCAAATTTTTGCCGACCGGCAAAAACATCCTGCCTGGCCGACCAGGAAAGGACTTAACAATTCGCTTTTAAAACGCTCTTAACACCTTAATTTCCGCCAGTTACCGACATTAAGCCAGCCGCCCCTGCATCTGGCATGAAGGCTGCATCATGTGGTTTAGAAATTCAATTATTGTTCAGGAGAAACAAGTGCTGCAGACAGACATAAACCATATGGACAACGATTCCTCTCCAAGCCGATTCGAAAGAAGAGATGCTTTTCGGGTTTCCAATCCAATTCTCAGTGTCGAAATTATGGGAAAAAAATATTCAACTGAAAATTGGTCATTAAGCGGTTTGCTTCTCAATGGTGTCCCGCCGGGATATGAACCAGACATGCCAATTGAAGGAATTTTCGGGCCTGTGGGTTCCGCTGAGATGTGCAGATTCAATGGGCATATCGTTCGTCTCAGTAAAAATATGATGACAACCGCCATTGAGCTAGATGAAAAAAGCGCGGATGTTGCTGCGTTATTGCCCTTATGGGTGCTTAAATATGGCAGCCGTTAAACAAGAGTGGCGACGGTAAAGTAAATATGGTCGCCTGCGGTGCGGCGGGATAACCGGATTGCCGTATTGTGGACATCCGTGTAAAGGAAACTTGACAGGTGTCCGGCTAAGTTGTCTATGGTTCGCTTCGATATCGAAACTGTTATGTTATACCTTTATCTACCCTGCGGGAGAGACTGGTTATACCAGCGCCGAAGGAGCAACCGCCCCGGAAACTCTCAGGCAAAAAGTACCGTTGGGTGGGAAGGCTCTGGAGAGTATGTGCGGATATAAATCCTGCACGTCACCGAAGAGGTAAAGCAGACATAAGTCTGCTGCAATCTTTCAGGTACCCGGACAGAGGGGGCATCGTTTAGCGGGCTGGTCGGTTATGACCAGACGAAGAAGGGGTGCCAAAAATGAATGATTTACCTAAAAGCCGTCTTGGAAACGTCACTCCGGTGGTGCCATCCAGACCATCTGGTCCGGCCAATCCAACATCGCAGCTTGATGTGAATATCAGTGTCACAGATCTTTATACAATCGGTATTGGCCCGTCCAGTTCTCACACCGTCGGTCCCATGCGGGCCGCAAAGCGCTTTGTTGAGCAACTGGCGACACAATCGCATATGAATAATACCAATCGGATCCTTGTCCAGCTGTACGGTTCTCTCGCCCTCACGGGTCAGGGCCATGCGACGGATCACGCGGTATTGCTCGGTCTCAGCGGGGCCCGTCCCTCCGGAATAGATCCCGAAGACGTCTTGCCTTTGATAGCCGAAATTCGGGAATTCAATAAAATACTGTTAAATGGTCATCATGAAATCCCATTTTACGAAGAAGATAACCTCCTTTTCCTGAAAGATGAGGTTCTGCCGGAACATGCAAACGGGATGCGGTTTTCTGCTTTTTCTGCTGAAGGAGAATTGCTTCTTGAAAAAGAATATTTCTCGGTGGGAGGTGGATATGTCGTTTCCCAGGATGAAGGTGACCGAGCGGAAACACGCGGCCACAACATTCAACTGCCCTACCCTTTTACATCTGCCGCAGAGCTGCTCGCGTTAGGTCAGGATACGGGATTGACGATTGCCGAGATTATGCTTGCCAACGAATCCTGCTGGCGTGAAGAAACAGAGACAATTGAATTTCTGGATCAGGTCAATGATGCCATGATTAATTGCATTAGACGAGGCTGCGAAACAGAGGGCATTCTGCCCGGCGGCCTCAAAGTAAAACGCCGTGCCCATCAACTTTTCAAGGATTTAATGGAGAACCCAGAGCGGGCGTCCCGCGATCCCTTGACCGTCCTCGATTGGGTTAATCTATATGCTTTGGCGGTCAACGAGGAGAATGCGGCGGGTGGTCGTGTTGTTACGGCACCAACAAATGGTGCGGCCGGTGTCATTCCTGCCGTTCTCAAATATTACCAACGCTTTTGTCCGGGTGCGACAGAGAAAGGCAGTCGAGACTTTCTCCTGACAGCGTCCGCAATTGGTTCAATTTATAAAAAGCGCGCCTCTATTTCTGCAGCGGAAATGGGATGCCAAGGCGAAGTTGGTGTGGCCTGTTCCATGGCTGCAGGTGCCCTGACCGCAGTCCTCGGCGGCACCAATGAGCAGGTTGAAAATGCTGCAGAGATCGGTATGGAGCATAATCTGGGCTTAACCTGTGATCCGATTGGCGGGCTGGTTCAAATACCTTGTATCGAGCGAAATACAATGGGGGCGATGAAAGCCATCAATGCGGCACGACTTGCTTTGTCCGGCGACGGTACCCACGTGGTTTCCCTGGATGAAGTTATCGAGACCATGCGGCAAACCGGTATTGATATGCTCAGCAAGTATAAAGAAACTTCACAAGGTGGGCTGGCCGTCAATGTCGTCGAATGCTGATCTAGGCAATATCCTTCGTCAGCATCCTTTGAATATGTAATGGTAAGGAAAATGCCGCTTGATGCACTTCTGGTGTATAATAATCGGTGTCTATTCCAGCTTCAACATAACGGTTTGTAAGCCCTAGCAAGGGTGATTTGCGAAGAGTTGTATCATTTGTCGCCCAACCGAAAGCCATCGAACCTCCCACGTAACTTGGGATGGCCGCAAGATAAAAACTCACATCCGAGAACAATGATTTCAGGCGATCGTAACTTGAGCGAAGCTCTGTTTCCTGAACGAACGGCACACCGTTCTGTGTGACAATGATGCCCCCATCCGAAAGGCACGCCTTACAATCAGCGTAAAACTCTTCCGTATATAACACTTCTCCCGGGCCATGCGGATCCGTACTATCAACGATAATCACATCCCATTTTTCCGCTGTGTTCTTGACGTATTGACACCCGTCCGCAATGACAATGTCCAGTCGCGGATCTTCAAAGGCTCCGCCTGAAATGCTCGGCATAAATTTCTGACTGAGCTCAATCACTGTTCGATCAATATCGACCAGCGTAACCTCAATGCCGTCATGCTTCATAAGCTGCCGCGCTGCGCCGCCATCTCCCCCACCGATAATTAATGCGTTCCTGACATTTCCATGAGCGAAAACCGGTACATGAACGAACATCTCATGATAAATAAATTCGTCTTTTTCTGTGGTTTGAACGGCACCATCCAACGACATGACACGACCGAATTGGCTATTTTCGAAGATCATCAGATCTTGCAAATCCGTTTTCTCGCGGTAGAGGATCTTTTCTACATTCAATGCCAAATTAACACCTGAATGTAACCCTTCATCAAACAGCTCCATCAATTTACTATTCCCCGCTTCAATTCATTCAGCTGCATCGTCTCCGGCGCAAACGCATTTTTTAAAACTGGGATTGCTTTATGAGGATCGGTTTGCCCACACATGAAAATGTCCAAAGCCATAAACGCTCGTTCCGGCCAGCTATGAAAGCTAATATGACTTTCTGCGAGGACCAGGACACCTGACAGTCCGTCCGGTTCGAAAGCATGCATATGAAAATGCAGGACGGTTGCGCCAGCTATGTCGGCACAGCTTCGCAACGTGGTTTCGATCAGTTCAGGATCGTTGAGGCCTTTAGCCCCCCATAAATCGACTATAAGATGCGTGCCAGCAAAAACCAGCCCGTCTTTATGGACAAAATAGTCCAGGCGCTCTTCTGCCTGCTCGTCGATCTCATCAATTTTATCGAGAGTATCACTCATCAAATCCGCCCAACAGCTTGTAATATCCGCCCGTATCCTCAGGTGCCGCGTTATGCGGGAGATGCCAGATTCATGCAAGAAAAAAGTGCGATCTTTGAATGAGTATTCTCGGTGTATCATCGTAAAGAACTTCGGGCGGAAACCGGCCGAAGTTCTTTACCTTGAGTAAGGAAAGTCTAGTTTTTTGTAACCACAACTTCCGCATATTCAGCGGGAACAATCATCGTTCCATCTGTCGCAACATTGAACGTCTCCACAAGTTCAGTAATATCTCTGGAGAGCGCTTCCTGTCCTGTTTCGTCTAGAGCGGCAAATGCTTTATGAACCGGACCATAAAGGTTACGGAAAACATCCATGAAATGCTCCGTTGAACGATATCTGAAGTTAAACATGCGAGTTGTCATTTCTATGGTCGTTGCTTTATCAGCAAACATTTCAGACAAACGGTCTTTTGTTCCCCAAAGAGCCGGCGATTGAACACCCGCTGGTGGCGGGACATGCTTCCCAATCGTTTTGAAAAGATGTCCAATAAAGCTTTCCGGTGTCCAATTAGCCATACCTATTTTTCCGCCCGAACGACACACCCGAGCCATCTCTGAAGCGGATTGCATCTGATTAGGTGTGAACATTACGCCAAAAGTCGACATCACTGCGTCAAAGCTGCCTGTTTCAAACGGAAGTTCTTCAGCGTCAGCCTGTTGGAAAGTGACATCCAACCGATCCGCGTCCGCCCTTTCCTTGCCACGTTCCAACAGAGATTCAACATAATCCGTCGATGTGACATTGCACCAGCGCCGGGCGGCTGCAAGAGTGGCATTGCCATTGCCCGCAGCGACATCCAAAACAGTTTGATTGGCATGCAGATCCATGGCCTCACAAAGCTGCTCGCCAACAATGTTGAGTGTGGTTCCCACGGTGGCGTAATCGCCAGAGCCCCAGGTTGCTTGTTGCTTGGTTTTAATCGCAGTGTAATCCGGTTGGGTCGCAGTCATGATACATTCTCCATCTAAAGTTTTCCTGTAACTAGAGGTAAACTTAAGCAGGCCATGTTGCAGCTTGTTGTCTGCAAACCGGAAATCAAATTTCATTTGTTTCAGGTATGTATGACAATTGTAACAATCCCCTTGAAGCTAATCTCGGAGCGTCTTGCCCGCCGTTTCGGATATAGAAAATATGGCAACCAGGCTGAGGATAGCCAATCCCATTAAATAGTATACGGGTGAAAAATCATCGTCAGTGCGATTAACCAGATAGAGTGCGACAATTGGTGCAGTGCCGCCGAAAATCGACAGGGTCAGGTTATACGAAACAGATAATGCACTAATTCTAACCTTGTGAGGAAGAATTTCGGGCATTACTGCGGCATTGACGGAAAACACCATCGCAAACAGAACAGCAAACCCAAACTGCCCGAAAAACACGTAAACAATATTATGATGATCCATGAGCCAAAAAAGCGGCCAGGAGAAAAGTAATATTCCAAATGTACCGACATAAAGTACCGGTTTACGCCCAACTTTATCACTGAGGATCGCGAAACCCAGCAAAAATACCGCGACAAATATCAGACAAACAGTATTGATCGTCATTGCCGCAACATTGGACAAATGCACTTTGTTTGTGAGAAACGTAATTGCATAAACAAACATCAGATAAAATCCGACATTCACTGTGACAGTCAGTCCCGCTATTCGCAGCATATCCCGCCAGTGATCGCGCAGCGCGACAACTAACGGGATTCCATCAACAACGGTTTTATCTTTAACGCTTTCGGGCTCATCTATGCGAGATCTAAAGTAAAAAGCGACAATGCCGATAAAACCGCCACCGATGAACGGAAGGCGCCAAGCCCCTTCGGTCAACGTCGCTTGATCGATAAAACTGGTGAATAATGTGGCAACGGCAGAGCCCAGAAGAAATCCGAAAAAACTACCGCTGAATATCCAGCTTGCATAGAAACCACGTCTTTCCGGTGGGGAATGCTCCACAATAAACGCTGACGCTCCTGTATATTCTCCCCCCACCGACAAGCCTTGAAAAATACGTAAACACACAAGCATAACAGCAGCAGAAGCGCCGATCTGCTCAGTGGTCGGTAAGAGTCCGACCCCCGCGGTCGCTCCGCCCATGACAATTACCGAAAGAATCAATACTGGCTTTCGGCCAATTTTGTCACCGATATGACCAAAAACAATCGCCCCCAATGGCCGGGAAATATATCCTGCCGCAAATGTCCCGAAAGTCGCCATAAGGGAAATAAAAGCATCGTCTGACGGGAAAAACAGATTGCTCAGAACTGGAGCCAGATATGCATAAACAGCAAAATCATACCATTCCATAACGTTGCCGATGGATCCGGAAAAGGCCGTTCTCCTCACGTATTCAATATTATGTGACGCAACCGTCATTCGTCATTTCCCTATAAAATTCACTTATTCAACGCGCATAGCTTGCCATTTGATTTTTGTCAGAATTAGCGAGCGAAGCAAACTAGTCACGCAGTTTTTTACCACCTGTCTCTGGTATGGAAAAAATTGCCAGCAAGCTTATTACCGCCAGGCCCATCAAATAATAAACCGGTGAGAAGGTGCTTTCCGTCCAGGTTACCAGAAACAACGCAACCAGTGGCGCCGTCCCGCCGAACAGGGTTAAGGTCAAGTTATACGCTACCGATAAAGTACTGATCCGGATCTCGTGCGGAAGTATTTCAGCCATTACAGCCGGGTTCACGGAGAAGATCATTGAAAAGATGACTGCAAATCCGAATAAACCCAAAAAGACAAAATACAGGTTTTGGTGATCCAGCAGCCAAAAGAGAGGCCAAGACAACAACAAAATGCTGATGGTTCCGAATAATAAAATCGGCTTGCGGCCAATTTTATCACTCAAGACAGAAAAGCACAGAGGGAAAAGAGCAATTGCGACCAGGCAAAGCGTATTGATCCCCATCACCGATGTCGGAGACAGATGAACGTTCGTCGTCAGAAATGTTATTGCGTAAACGAACATGAGGTAAAAACCGGCATTTACCGTCAAGGCAAGCCCCCCGACCCGTAGCATATCAAGCCAATGGTCCTGAAACGCTGCAAGCAAGGGGCTTCCTTTCTCGTCGGCAATTGCCCTGTCTGGACGTTTCTCATCGATACCCGATCGAAAATAATAGGCAATAATTGCAATAACACCGCCCGCCAAAAACGGAATTCTCCATCCCCAATCCGCCAGTTCTTCAGGGCCCAGCAAATAAGCTGTAAGGACCGCTGACGCAGAGCCGATAAGAAACCCTATTCCGCTACCGCTTACAATCCAGCTGCCAAAGAAACCGCGCCTTTTTGGAGGAGAAAGCTCAACGATGAAGGCAGTGGAGCCTGAAAATTCACCGCCTACTGAAAAACCCTGAAAGATGCGAAGCACTATAAGAGCAATAACAGCGGTTGGGCCAAGTTGATCGAAAGTGGGTAATAGGCCAACGCAAAAAGTTGCTCCCCCCATCATGGCAACGGAGAGAATTAGGACAGGTTTTCGGCCCATACAGTCGCCGACATGTCCATAAACAATGGCACCAAAGGGGCGTGATATAAAACCGAAAGCAAATATTGCATAAGTAGCTGTCAGTGATCCGAACGAATCCTTGGAGGGAAAGAAGACGCTACTGATAACTGGGGCAAGATAAACAAAAATTGCGAAATCATACCACTCCATGACGCTTCCAATGGCACCGGAAAGTGCCGTCCGTCGCGCATAATTGACATTGAAGGACGGGTATTTCATATTTGATCCTAGATCCAAGACTAATCGAATTTGTAGACGACCGATAAAAACTTGGTGAAGGATTACAGTGCTAAAATTATACAATTATCATAGAAGCGCATACGGTCGGATCGTCGTCATTATATTGACGGAAAAGGCGCTCAACTGTGAATATGAGGAAATTGATCCCTTTGCAGGTAATCTTTCATCCCAATATCTCAAGCTTCACCCTTTTAAACGTGTTCCCGTTCTAAAGCACAATGATCTTGTTCTTTATGAAACCCGCGCAATCACGGAATATTTGGAAGAGCAATTCCCAAATCCGACTTTGATGCCCACCGATATTGTCGGGCGGGCCAGAGTGCGGCAAATTGTGGCAATGATTGACAATTATGGATATTTGCCCCTTGTTTGGCAGGTATATGTTGAAAGTATAGAAAAGCAGTCTACTGAAGAGGGGCCGGACAGTGAAATATTACAAGAAGGGTTACTAAACTCAGCCCGTTTCCTCGGCGCAATAGAAGAGCTGGCAAGCGGCGGCAAGTTCCTAGTGGGAAATGCCTATTCTCTCGCCGATGCACATCTCATCCCGATGATTGATTGTTTTACAGTAACGAAGCAAGGGCGGGCAATGCTACCGGACTACCCCAAATTGTCCCAATGGTGGAGCAGCATTAGGAAACGCGACAGCACAGTAACATCCAGGCCTAAATATTAGAATTATTGATCGCCAGCTTTCGGTTCAATAAAATCGTAACTGGAAATACAATAAACAAAATCCCGCTCAGATCCGGACGGGAATTCCAACCCAACTGGCAAATTGCCGACACGTGTCATACCCAACCGTTCCATAAGTTTCCAGGATCTTGAATTATCCTTATCCACGGTCGCCCATATTTGCAGCAATCCAAGTTCCAAAAAGCTGTATTGAAGAACACGCTGGACAGCCTCTGTCATATAGCCGTTTCCTTGCCGGGCGAGGTTCATGGCATAGCCTATATCAGCAAATCGTTTCTCTTCGTCAAAAACACCCAGTCGGATTGTCCCCAATATCTTGTCATCCGTAGTTAAAGCCACGGCAAAAGTCACCCTGGACTTCGATTGTTGTTCCTGGTCAGCCATTCGCTCATCAAAAAACAATCGAAGGGTTTCCTCCGTTTGCTCCTCAACAGGGAGATACTGATAAAAATTCGGGTCGGTTCCATACGCCAGAATATCCGAATAATCGGTTTCACGAAATGGGCGCAAACGGAGCCTGCTTGTTTCAAGAATCATGTCAAATTTTCTCAGGCAAATCGGACAAATTAGAAAAACTCAATTGTCCTAAAATGAATTACATCATATCAAATAGGAAGATGATGAAAAAGGAAAACGGACATGCGTGTCATAAATCCAAAAGACTTTATTGGCGCCAAAGCCTGGGATGCCCTGGACATCGAAAAAATAAAGAATGCCTCAATCCGATTACACTGGACGAACGAGCCCTATATTTGGCACGTCAATGACGGCCCGGAAGTGTTTGTCGTGCTTGAGGGGGCTGTCGATATGCATGTTCGAGATGCATCGGGTGATAAAGTATTTTCCTTACAAGCAGGCGACATTTTTCACGCCGAAACCGGCGACGAACATAAAGCCGTCCCCATAGGTGCCGCCCGAATACTGGTTATTGAAACGGACGGCAGTATCTGATCAGTCGCAAGTTATTGTAAATTCACATACTCATAATCAATGGGCAAACTATTGATACCGCGATCCGGAGCGGCAATCCATCCTGCCATTTTCCCAGGTTCCGTTACCTGCTGCATCAGGCTTTGAACATATGCCCGATCTTCATCCGATGGCAAAAACTCATCATGCCGCCTGTGGTACTCTTCTTCTGACAAGAAATTTCCTTCCGGCGTGACGGTCTGGCCTGCCCAGGCCCCTATATTCCTGCGAAAGCGACTAGAGGGCAGCGTAATTTCGAAATCAAACCCTGCTTTCTTGATAAGCCGGTTCCAGCGGGTAACGCCGACCTGACAGTCTTTGATATACGCATTCCGCACCTGGTCATTGACAGCACTGCGCACGGCAATCTCTTCCAGCCGTATACCCCCTTTTTCATCGGGAACCTCAAGCTCCAGACTAGTGTCTTTTGCAATATGGTCTTCATATTGTTTCTCGTCCGGTCTTCCTTTTATGCCATTTGCAAAGCTTATCGCCGCATTTGATGAAACCTCCGCGCCAAACAAATCCATACAGGAAGAAAACCAGAAATTCACGTAGCGCTGAAGAAGGGGCAAATCGACAACCCCGGCTTTACGTAAAGTGGCTGGATCATCGGTTTTAAGCTCGGACATTTTATCGATTGTACGTTTAACAACGCGGCTAATCCCGGTTTCACCGACATACATATGATGGGCTTCCTCCGTCAGCATGAAACGGCATGTACGCGCCAACGGATCGAAAGAGGATTCTGCCAGGCATTTTAACTGATATTTTCCATCACGATCCGTAAAATACGTGAACATAAAAAACGATAGCCAGTCACTGATGGGCTCGTTAAAGGTACCCAAAATACGAGGATTATCTTCGCTGCCGGAATGCCGCATTAACAGGTCTTCGGCTTCTTCCCGGCCATCCCTGCCGAAATACGCATGTAGCAAATAAACCATCGCCCAAAGATGCCGCCCCTCTTCTACATTCACTTGAAACAAATTACGCAGATCAAACAAGGAAGGGCATGTGAGGCCCAGCAATCGTTGTTGCTCAACTGAGGCCGGCTCCGTATCGCCTTGTGTCACAATGAGCCGGCGTAATATCGATCGGTACTCGCCCGGCACCTGTTGCCAGACCGGTTTTCCAAAATCATCGCCAAATCCAATGGACCGGTCCTGAATTTGATCGGCGAGGAAAATGCCCCAACGATAATCCGGCATTTTGACGGCCCCGAAAGTCGCCCAGCCCTTTGCATCTACGGATGTTGCCGTTCTGAGATAGACGTCTTTCGTCTGGAACCCCTCAGGTCCAAGCTCCTGCCACCAATCCAGAAATCTCGGTTGCCAATGCTCTAGAGCACGCTGCAAACGGCGATCATTTCCTAAATCAACGTTGTTTGGAATTCTTTCCTGATAATTGATCGCCATTATACTCTCCTCCGGTCAAATTCTGCTTTCGTGCCACTACCAAACAATTTCAAGGCGCCTTTTTCTCCGACAGCATTTGGCCGATTAAAGATCCAATTTTGCCAGGCTGACAGTCGGCCAAAGATTTTAGTCGCGGCGTTTTCTGTGCCTCCAAATCTGAGGTTAGCCTCCATACCTGTCAGCGCGTCAGGAGACAAACTCGCCCGCTCCTCTACCAAAAGCCGTATTTCTTCTTCCCAATCAATGTCATCGGGAATGAAAGTCACGAGCCCTTTTTCCTCGGCGTCAATTGCATCGAGCTCAACGCCAACCTGCTGCTTGAGGACACCAAGTATATTCTCATCATCATAAAAGCGGTTTCCAAGCCGGGTCCGGCCATTGACCATTTCCAGACCACCAAAGTTCATTTCACTAAGAGAAATATTTGTTGGCTCACCCTCTTCTTGTGCGATATCCAACATGTAAATGCGATCGGCGGAAAGTGCCAATTCATAGAGAGATCCGGCGAAGCAGGAGTTTTCCTCCACCAATGCAAACAAGCTACGCGAAGAGACATCCAGGCGGGCAAATGTCCGCCGCATCATGCCAATGACTTCCCGGACAAACCAATCTGATTGATGTTGAGAAAGCACCGCATCAGCTGCGAGAACTTTTTTAGGGTCACCCGCCGTCTTGAGCAATATCGTGCCTATTTCCTCATTATTCGTTCGAAGCAACAAAATGGCATCATCAAGTTCACGAGCCATTGCGAGAGGCCACCAGTTTGCACCGGCAGAGTGGATATCCTCAATGCTGTCCGCAATATCCACTTTTGGCGCGTCGACGGTAATTGTTGCCGTACGCCCCTGCTTATCTATATCAGCTCTCACATGCGAATACCGATAACCTGCATCATCAATTTTACGGTCCAGGGGCGTTAATGAAATGCCGCTGGCTTTCGCTGGACGAGAACTTTCCGCACAGAGTTCTTCAGCTCTCGCCCTAACTTTTTCATTGAACGCATTTTTGGGAACGACCTCATCAACGAATTTCCATTCCTTGGCACGCCGTCCTCTCACCCCATCCGGATTAGTACAAAATACATCGGCCAAATCCCGCCTGACTTTTCTTTTTTCCGTAATTCGCGTCAGGCCGCCTGTGCCAGGCAATACGCCCAGCAACGGAACTTCGGGTAAACTAACGGCACTGGATCGGTCATCGATCAGGAAAATTTCGTCGCAGGCCAAAGCCAGCTCATACCCACCGCCGGCTGTCGTTCCATTACAGGCTGCCAAAAATTTGATTCCGGATTTCTCACTACTGTCTTCCATGCTGTTTCGGGTTTCGTTGGTGAATTTGCAAAAATTCACTTTCCAGCCATGAGAAGAGGTTCCCAGCATATAAATATTCGCACCGGCGCAGAACATTTTGTCCATTCCGCTGGTCACAATTACGGTACGGACAGTGGGGTATTCGAATCGAATCCGCTGCAGAGCATCATGCAGTTCAATATCAACTCCCAAGTCATAGGAATTCAGTTTTAACTGATATCCCGGTACGAGACCTGCATCTTCATCTACTTCCAGGATCAAACGGGCAATAGGACCGTCAACTTTCAATGTCCAGTGACGATAGTGATCTGGATGTGTGTCGAATGTAATCATGGTCAAGATTTCCCGTTCTTCGGAATTATAATTCCACTACATAAAGTGCACTTTAGTGCATGTCAAGGCGATTGATCAGAATTGGCTGCGAGCAGCCCTTCTGCAATTTCGAGTAAATTCTGCGCAGTTTCATCGATGGCGCGCCCAGATGTATTACAAACTTCGTCAGCACGCCCATAAAGCGGTTCACGCGCAGATAAAATTTGCTTCAAGTCAGCCATGGCTTCCTGGCTGCCCGCCATCGGCCGCAAATCCCCCTGCTCGACAACCCGAGACATATGCTCGCCTGGTGTCGCCTGCAGCCAAATTACATGGGTATGTTGCACAAGAAGAGAAAAGGTTTTCTCGTCAGCTACGATACTGCCACCGGTGGAAATCACGATTTCATCATGGCTTTCTATAATGTCTTGCAGACAGCGGCGTTCGAACCGTCGAAAGGATGGCTGCCCTGCCAACGAGAAAATTTCCGCAAGCGTTGCCCCAAATTCTTGTTCAATTTGTTTGTTTAACTCGATAAATCCAAACCCCAGTTTTTCCGATAAAATAGGCCCAAGTGTTGACTTGCCCGCCCCCCTCAACCCGATCAACGAAATCCGTTTTGCTTTTGCCCGGCCCGTCTTGTGGCCTAAAGCCTCCTTCAAAATCGAGTTCGCTTGCGCCAATTCTTGTTCCGTCATTTGACGGGCTAGCTGATATAGAGACTGCATTTGCGGGCTCAATTGCTCACCCACCGAGACAAGATCCAGCATTCTCATATCCATGGCATCCGCTATTTGACGAAGAACCAGAACAGAGATATTTCCTTCACCGGTTTCGAGCTTTGCCAAATAGCGTTCTGATACGCCAGAATCATGGGCAAGTATTTTACGCGTCATTCCGCGCCGTGCGCGCGCCGCGCGGACCCGGGCGCCAAGCTCAGTCAAATAATCAACTGCCGACGCATCTTCACGGCGCGATGGATCTGTTGCTTGTTTAGGGGCCGCCATATATTCCCACTCTCTTCATAAAATACTGGACAAGATGCATTATATTTCCTATTTCCTGACTTGAGTAGTATTTTTTTGGAGAAAAATGGCATTGGTCGACAGTATTAAAATTCTTGTTAGCACTATGACTGGCACAGCTGAGCTCGTTGCCGATGAAATTGCCGACGCCCTTAATGCAAAAGGCAAAAACACCGAAATATTGCTCATGGATGATCTTGCCGCTGACGTTTTTGAGGCCGGAGCCGCGTATGTTATTTGCACGTCAACCTATGGGCAGGGCGATGTGCCGGATAACGGCCAGGCATTCATGGATGATCTTGAATCGGCGGAAATGGATTTGGGCAACATTAAGTACGGTGTATTTGCACTTGGCGACATCACATATGATCAGACTTTTTGCAATGCTGGCGTTCTCTTTGATGAGACCCTCGGAAAATTTGGCGCCAAACGGATCGGCGACATCATGAAACATGACGCCTCTTCCGGAGAGTTGCCTGAAGACCAGGCTGGTGAATGGGCGGAGGAATGGCTGGAAAAGCTGCATAGCATGTGAGGGCTGCTTTCATTTACTTGCTGATAAAACAAATGTAACGATAAAGTTCTAAGCGGGCGCGCGGCAAGCCAGACGGAAACCAATAACCTGAGGCTTAAGGACTACTGGGAGAGTAAAATGCCAAATAGCGACGATGGATCAACTCTGTACTTTAATGCTGCAGTTGACTTGATCGATCATAATATTCAGGCTGGCCGTGGCGGTAAAACGGCGGTCATAGATTCCCGCGGCTCCCATACGTACCAGGATTTGAGCGACAATGTTAATCGCTTCGCCAATGCATTAAAAGATATGGGCATCGAACCGGAGCAACGTATTGTTCTCTGCCTCAATGATACAATTGATCTGCCTGTCGCCTTTTTAGGAGCGATTAAAGCGGGGGTTATTCCTGTTCCCATCAACACCCGGCTCACGGAAAAAGACTACAAGTATATAATAAATGATAGCCGCGCCACGGCGCTCTTTGTTTCAGATGATCTATTCTCGCTCTTCGAAGGCCATGTAAATGACCATCAAAGCCTAAAAGCGATCGTTATTTCCGGAAAAAAAGGGAATGTGGAGAATAATCTCTCAGCACTATTAGAAGCCGAAAGTACGGAATTTTCTGCGGCTCAGACCCGCCATGATGATATGTGCTTTTGGCTATATACTTCCGGTACAACCGGTATGCCGAAGGGCACTGTTCATTTGCACGGTAATTTACGGGCGACTGCAGATTTATATGCCAAGCAGACACTTGGTGTCCGTGAAGACGATATTATGTTTTCAGCCGCGAAGCTTTTTTTCGCGTATGGTTTGGGAAATGGGCTGACATTCCCGTTTTCCATCGGCGCCACGGTTATTCTTCTGGAGGGCCCGCCAACTCCGGACGCTGTTTGTCAAATTCTCCGAGACCATTCGCCGACAGTCTTTTACGGTGTTCCCACACTTTTCGGCATGCTTTTGGCAAGTAATGTCTTACCGAAGGCCGGCGAACATCACCTCAGGGTTTGCACATCAGCCGGAGAAGCACTGCCCGCGGATCTGTTGTCGAGATGGCAGCGTCATGTCGGCGTCGATATTCTGGATGGAATTGGCAGCACGGAAATGCTGCATATTTTCATCTCAAATAGACCTGGAGACGTCAGACCCGGTGCGACAGGAAAGGCGGTGGAAGGGTATGACATACGCCTGACAGGAGATGACGGACAGGTTGTTTCACAAGGTGAAATGGGCGCGCTGGAGATTTCCGGCCCCTCCAGCGGCCTTATGTATTGGAACCAGAGGACAAAGAGCCTTGATACTTTTCAAGGGCCTTGGACACGCGCCGGCGACAAGTACCGCCAAGACGAAGAGGGATACTACATTTATTGTGGTCGAACCGACGATATGTTGAAAGTTGGTGGCATTTACGTTTCACCATTCGAAGTTGAAGGAGCTATGATAGAGCATGATGACGTCCTGGAAGTGGCTGTCATAGGCAAAGCCGATGCCGACGATCTCATAAAACCCAAAGCCGTGATTGTCCTGAAAGATGCGAGCATTGATCAAAACAAAATGCGAGAGGACCTTCAGGAATATGCAAAATCCAAGCTAGCTGCGTATAAGTATCCGCGGTGGATAGATTTTGTTGACGAACTGCCGAAAACAGCAACGGGAAAAATTCAGCGGTACAAGTTACGTGATTGATATTTTGCGTTTTCCTCAAATCCCTCATCGCCAATAGATCCCGGACAATGGTGGCAATTTCTCCTCAAAAAAAATGGCAGGCTGTTAGTCTGTTAGCGATTTGCCAGGTTCTTGCCTTATCTCTTTGGTTTTCGGCGACCGCCCTAATTCCTGTGCTAAAAGCCGAGTTTGGTTTGGGCGGATTTCACGCGTCTCTCTTTTCCAGCAGTGTCGCCATTGGGTTCGTTGCCGGTACACTTCTAAGTGCCATGTTCAGCCTGGCGGATCGCATGCCGCCAAAGTTCTTTTTCGCCATATCAACTTTGATCGCGGCACTGGCAAACGCTTCGATTGTTTTTCTGGATCCTTTGTCAACTGAAGTGATCCTTTTGAGGTTGCTTACCGGCATCTGCATGGCGGGCATTTATCCCATCGGTATGAAGATGGTGTCAACCTGGGCAAAAAATGATACGGGTCTGCTGGTCGGTCTGCTGGTCGGTGCGTTAACACTTGGCAGTGCGTTCCCCCATATTCTCAATTTGCTGGACACGTCCGGTTTTGACTGGCGAATTCCTTTAATTGCCGGCAGCGGTCTCGCCCTCATCTCTGCGTTTTTAATCCGGTTTGTATCCCTTGGTCACGATATTCCAAAAGCGCCGCCCCTCGATTTGTCATTGGCCTTATATGCCTGGAAATACAAACCCTTGCGATTGGCTAATTTCGGGTATTTCGGCCATATGTGGGAACTGTATGCTATGTGGGCATGGATAGGTGTCTTTCTTTACGAAAGCTTCCAGATCATAAATCTGGCTGATGCCCGTTTTGACGCCAATCTGGCAACATTTGCAACAATCGCTGTTGGAGGTTTGGGAAGTCTGGTGGCCGGTATTGCCGCAGATCGCCTTGGCCGAACGACGATCACCATATTAGCCATGGTAATCAGTGGCTCCTGCGCGCTAATTGTCGGGCTTTTCTTTGGCGGCAATCCTGTTTTCCTTATCATTATCTGCCTGATCTGGGGAATATCGGTGATCGCAGATTCAGCTCAGTTCTCGACCTGCATCATAGAATTAAGCCCGAAAAACATGCTGGGGACGATGCTGACAATCCAAACCTGTGTTGGATTTCTAATTAGTCTCTCCACTATCCATCTCGTTCCGTTATTTGTTGATATCGTGACCTGGAAATATGCATTTGCGCCGCTCGCAATCGGTCCGATGCTGGGTGTCCTTGCGATGATACGGTTACGGCAGCTACCTGAAGCCAGGTCTTTGGCAAACGGAAACCGATAGGGATTTAAATTTTTCTCTTGATTTAACCGCCTATACGCTCAACTGTCTAATAATAGCGTGGGCGCGCATTATAAAAAGGAAAAGACGATGATTAAAGGGTTGCATCACAACGCGTATAGATGTCGTGATTCCGAAGAAACACGTAAATTCTACGAGGATTTTTTAGGATTACCCCTCGCTGATGCTCTTTCTATCGGATCAACGAAAACAGGCCGGCAGACAGAAGCTCTTCATACTTTCTATCGAATGGATGATGGATCGTTTCTTGCGTTTTTTGAAGTTCCTGAGCAGTCATTTGAATTTATTGACCAACATGACTACGACCTTCACATTGCCTTGGAAGTAGATATGGACAGTCTGCATGCCATGTTTGCCAAGGGAAAAGAATTGGGAATGGAAACACGGGGCATCTCTGACCATCATGCCATCCATTCCATTTACTTCAGAGATCCAAATGGCTATGTGATTGAACTAACAGCTAAAGTACCTGAAAAAACAAGTGACGACGAAACTGCTGCGACTAATGCACGGAAAATGCTCACGGAATGGACAGCGGCACACCAAGCTTAAATTTTGTAAAGTATCTTGACCCCGCTTTTCAGCTTTGTATCTGCGCAATTTTACTTTTATGCTAGCGAATGTTTTTTCAAATTTATGGGGATAGCTGTAAATGCTACTGAATTCTTGCGGCCGGATTATTTTTGGCGGGCTTTTAGTATTTCTAACTTTTTATACCGGCGTCGCTTCGGCGAAAACAGATCGCTACGTCGGGTACTATTATCCGCAGCCGGCTATTATTGAAACCTATTGCGCGCGGGTCCCCCAGCTTCCCAATATGGATAAGCGTCGGCGAATAGGGTTTGTTATTGGCATTAAAGAAGGTATGGCCAACAAGCCTTATGATTCCCCTTATGCTGTTTTTGCAAAAGGCGGCGATTCACGAAAATTAATTATTGTTGCAAAAACTGAGGGCCATCTCCAGACCATCTATCGGGTCCGGGCCTTGTTGGCGGATTTGACGACAAGTGCCCGTACTACGCCGATTTTTGAAGAAAGCGGCATGCCGGAAAATTTGACTTTTTTGGATTTGTTGACCTTGCTGGGATTTGAAACCGTCACATTAAGTGACGGAGATCGTTTTTCACATCAGATCCGGATGAAGCTCAGCAAAAACGGCGTTTGTGAGTAGAATTTTCTGCAAGGATATCTGGCGAAGGAATGATTGAGAAATAATGGTAAAAGTTACATATATTAGTACGGACGGAACCGAAACGGATATGGATGTGGCTGAGGGAACCAGCCTAATGCAAGCCGCCGTTTCAAGTGGCCTTGATGGTGTCATTGGCGAATGTGGCGGGTCGGCAATGTGTGCGACTTGCCATGTATATGTTGACGCTTCTTTCCTCGAAAAACTACCTGCAATCGATGATATGGAAGAAGAGATGCTGGAATGCACATCGTCAGACAGGCGCCCGACAAGCCGTCTAAGCTGTCAAATTGAGTCCAATTCCGACATAGATGGCATAAGAGTAACGTTCCCAGAAACACAAGTTTAATGCCCGAACCTGTCGTCATCATTGGCGCAGGCCAGGCCGGTGTCCAAACGGCATTCAGTCTCCGCGATATGGACTATTCAGGAGAGATCACCCTTTTAAATGGGGAAAATTTCCTGCCCTACCAGCGACCCCCATTATCAAAATCCTATTTAAAAAACTCGGTCACCGACAGCAGCCTGATATTTCGAAATGAACAGCTTTACGAAAGCAAGCAGATCGAGATCATGCAGGCTTCAACAGCCATAAAAATCAATCGACAAACTAAATCAGTTTCGCTCACAACGGGAGAGGAACTGCCCTACGGGAAACTGGTAATTGCAACAGGTGCGCGCAATCGCATTTTACCCTTTGATGGCGGAGAGTTAAAAAACGTTTTCCAGTTGCGGGGCCTGGAGGACGCCAAGCGGCTTCGCCTGGAACTTCAGAAGAAGCCTAAAATTGCGGTTATCGGTGGCGGATTTATCGGGCTCGAATTCGCATCAATAGCGAAAGAATTAGGGGCTCAGGTGACGATCGTTGAAGCCGCATCAAGGGTGATGGCGAGAGCGGTCTGCCCGACCCTCTCGGACTATGTTCAAAAGGTCCATTTGGCAAGGGGTATAGAAATCCTATTGGCGCAAAAAATTGTTGCCATAAACAGCAGCAGTGATTTTGCTACCGACTTGCAAATGCACGATGGCAGCAAGCTGCCCTGTGAGCTGGTTCTTGTTTCAGTTGGAATTATCCCAAACTCGGAACTCGCCGAGGCGGCGGGCCTAACCGTCAGCAATGGTATTCAGGTCGATGCGACACTCCATACGTCAGATCCAGATATTTTTGCTATTGGCGATTGCGCTTGTTTTCCGTCAGATTTCTCAGGCCGGAATATCCGGCTTGAATCAGTTCAGAACGCAGTGGATCAGGCGAAAACGGTTGCTGAAAACATTTGCGGAACCTCTACGGAGTATGGTTCCATACCCTGGTTCTGGAGTGATCAATCGGACTTAAAAATACAAATCGCCGGCCTTACCTCCAATGCGGATACAACTGTTGTTTCCGGTGATCCGGCGACCGGAAAGTTTTCTGTTTGCTGTTTTACAAATAACCGGTTTGTCGGCGTAGAAAGCATTAATCATCCTGCCGATCATATGGCCGCCCGAAGGCTGCTTGCCGCGGGTCGTAAAATCACGGTACAAGATATTAGTCACCCCGGAGCAACGCTCAAGTCCCTGGCGAAATCCTAGTAATCCGAGATATCCTCGATTTCGCAGTCACCCGTCGTGTAGAGAGTATCAATCTGACATGTTTGAGAGAGTTTGACGACCAGATTGCCTTTGCAGTTTTTAAAGCTCACCCACCCCTCCAGGCTTTCGCCGGCATCGGATTCGAATGAATCAGAGCTTTGAACGATATAGCGCACTTTATCTACGTCCAATATGCCAAGTTTAAGCGAGGTTAATTCCTCCTCCACCACACCGGCACAGCCTGTCACCCGCCAATCACTTCCCCGATTGTCCGCAAGCGCATCCACCGCGATCATACCCACAGATACCGCAATGCCCAGACCAAGGCCGCATATTGCTTTTACTGTCATGCTTTTTTCTTCCTTCGTTCCTTGGCATCGGTCTGCCAAGCTGCGCCAGATGTTTCGAATTGCAAAATCTGCGTATCATTAAAACCGATTTCCGCCAATATCTCTCGTGTATGATCCCCATAAATCGGGGCACCATATCTGTATTCATTTTGACTTACTGAAAATTCGGCCGGTTGCCGGGTCTGACGAACGAGACCCGCTTCTGGATGTTCATTCTCGACAACTATGCCATTGGCAACGACTTGTGGATGAGTTCGCATTTCTGTCCTGTTAAGAACCGGTGCGCAGGGCACATCTTGATCCTCCAGTCTCTGCATCAACTCTGCTGTCGTATGGGGACGCATTTTTTCCTGCATTAAGCGGGTGCGAGCGTCTTTATTAACCTCTCTTGCGGTGGGTGTTGAAAACCGCTCATCCTCCAGCAAATCAGGGCATTCGACGGCCACCGTAAATCCTTTCCAATGCTTATCAAGCATGACCGCTACAGATATATAGCTGTCTTTCGTCTCGTAAATCAGGTCGATAAAGGACTGCGCTGCTTCAGACGAAGATTCCCGCCCAACAAAGGTATGTCCCCCCATATCCGAGCTCCATAGAAAAGAGACAACCGTATCCAGCATGGATAATCGTACATGCTGCCCTTCACCGCTCCGTTCCCGCGCGAATAGCGCCGCAGAGATCGCTTGAGATGCCTGGATTGCAGTCAATTTGTCCGGCAAAATTGTCCTGACAAGTCTTGGGCGCTCTTCATCGGACCCACCCTGTACGGTTGTCAGTCCGGAAACCGCCTGAATCAACGGGTCAAACACCGGCTTTTGGGCATAGGGGCCGTCAAAGCCAAATCCGCAAATTGAAACATAGACAATTGACGGGTTAATTTCACGTATATGGTCTTCGCCAAGACCCATGCGATCCGCCACGCCGGGTCTGAAATTCTGGACAAACACATCGGCTTCAGAAACCATTTGTTCAATGATTTCAAGCCCCTCCGGTTTTTTCAAATCGACGACAACCGACCGCTTGTTTCGATTGTTATTAACGAAGGACGCCGAGAATCCATGCCGCCGGGTCGCAACATGCCGCGCATAATCGCCGCCACCGGGCTGTTCAACTTTTATGACATCAGCTCCCTGATCTGCCAAAGTCATTGTTGCCAATGGTCCGGAAATCATGGTTGTCAGGTCAATTATTCGAATTCCGGTGAAAGGGCCGGCCATTAGTATTCTCCTTTTATTCGTAACATAATTCGACCCCGGCTTTAGTATCGCTGCAAAAGGTCAAGGATGCCAGAATTTTTGATCATGCGCCGCAAAAACCAATCCAAATTTATCGCGAAGGCAAGCGTAATATTCTTGTTCATCTTCAAACGTAATTTCCTGCGTCTGCCGATTTTCCTTTGTTTCAGAAAACTGCTTTCCCCGAATTGTCCGGCGACCATCCGTTAGCGCAAGTGTCGCCATCGGTTGCGTCGTAAATACCGAATTCGGAGATGTTTGCTGGAAATGACAGCGGTCGGAAAAATCCTCTAGCCGGCGGGGTGTTGGGTCAACGACGAATTTAACGCTCCAGTTTGACGCATTTCCATCACAGCATTCCAGCGCAAACTGCCCCTCAAATTCACCAATTCGATACTTTTTCCCCTCCGGTGTCATATGTATCTCGTCGCGTTGCAAATTCATGGGAATGCGGACAGACTCGCCATTACCGACATCAACCAGGAACACCGACTTTTCGATCGTAACCAACAACACCATATGTTCAAACGGTGGCAGCAAAATATCATTCTTCATCATTTGAGCCGAGCATATAGCGGCATCAAATCCAATCTGGCTGATGAGTTGGTGAAAAAGAAAATTGCATTCATAACAGAACCCCCCGCGACGTTGTTGTACAATTTTCTCTTCTGCAGCGCCGTCAAACAATTTGATTTCCCGAGGGATATGCACATCGATATTCTCAAATGGAACAGACAGCAAAAATGCGGTTTTCAAATCCTGTAAAACCTTCAAGGAAACGTCGATGCGTCCAGCGTAACCTAAGCGCAGTAAAAGACTTTCTACGTCAACAGACATTCCAAACCTCTTCCAGATAATGGGCTGTAATTGATAATAATTATGGTCAACCGCCAGAGTAATGCTGTAGGATTTTAGCGAAATCAATAAAACTAAAAAGGAAAAAAAATGCAGACCGTAAATGTAATCGCCATGATCGAAACAAAACCCGGCATGAGAGACGAAGTCCTGGGCATGTTTAAGGCAAATGTTCCTGCCGTTCTTGCTGAACAAGGGTGTATTGAATATGGCGCCGTTATTGACATGGAAGGCGTCGGCGGTTTTCAGGCAAAAATTGGCGAGAATAGCTTTGCTGTCATCGAAAAATGGGAAAGTATGGATGCTTTAATGGCCCATGCTGTTTCTGATCATATGAAAGCCTATGGTGCCAAAACGAAAGATATGCTGGCCAATCGGGCAATCCATATCCTGTCGGAAGCCTAATTAAGTCGCGAAATGCGTTTTCGCAACCGACACGGAAACGCATTTCGAAAGCGTACTGGCAACCAGGTGGGGGTGATAAGGAATTTACTCTATGGGCTCAAAGAACTTGCTGAGAACGCGTACTATCCAGCTTCTCGTCACAACATTATGTTTATTTCAGGTTGCCAGCGCGTCCACCGCCCCTGCTCAAACAGCTGAACCTGCTCCAAAACAATTTAATGTTTTTGATATGCCTAATATGTCAGAGCGGCTTGCTTTCGTATTTGGCGCTCTAAAGGCAGGCAGATTTGAGGTTGCGGAAAAGGCGCTGCTAAAGGTGGTCAAAAAATATCCGGATCGGGCGCAAAATTACTTTCTTATCGCAACAGTTTTTGCCTCTCAGAACAAACAAAAAGAAGCGCTTGATGCCCTGGAAAATGCGATAAATAAAGGCTTCAATAACTCCGAAAGGCTGCAAAGGGATCCAAATCTAAAATCCATTCGCTCCACGGCCCGGTTTAAAGACCTGGCAGAGAAAATTATTAAGCTTAATGCGACAGAAGGCAAAACTGAAAAACGCAAGATAGAGCCCTATTTCGTTGAAGGGACTAACGCCCTTGTAAGCGCAGCCAATACGACCTGGAACGGACGATTTGGTGTCTTGCTCAGTCGATTTGAATTCAATTCACGCCGTGCATCTCCGGTGACCGTACAAAAAGATGCTAATGACCCCGTCGCCAAACAATTAAATGGGTGGTTCAGACGCGGTTTTGCTGCCGGGAATAGTGGTGATCTTTATGACAATCGGGATCATCAACACTCCTCCCTCAGCAAAGAAACCTTCCCACAATTTGGGTTTGTCGAATATAGCCCGGAAGCAAAAAATGCCGGCATCGATTACGGCCTGAATACGAAAATTGTTTTCAACGCTCCTACTATTGGCAATTCATCCACCGGCATCATTGGCCTGCATAGCCAGGCAAGCCTGGCTTATGTTTTGCCCTTCGCTATGCAAAAATTATACTTACAATATGTTCAAAATCACCTGTATGTTTATCCGGCTGTGCATGACTATTCCGAGAAAAATGGAGATGTTTTATCTGCTACCACACCGTACCTGGTTATTTCTCAAGGAAGGTCCGGTTCTGACAAACCTTTTCTTAAAGCATTAGCAAGCATTCTTGCAGCCTTCGATCCCGGCGTGAAAGATGAGCTAGTCAAAAGGAACCTTCTCATGCCCACGGTTCAGATGATCCTGCGGGAAGGTCAGTTATCCTCAGAAAAAGCCGAAGATTATTTGACCTATAAAGCGCATCCACCGGTGTTTGACAGTAAAAATCTTGATGTCATCCGCATGATTGTAATGGCGCAGGAAATGGAGCTGGACAAAGTTCCTCCCATGGTGTCGCTTGCGATTGTCGAGGAAAGCACACCAAGGAAAGGGATCGATAACTTTAGCAGGTTTTTACCGGAAACGCTTTTTAAGACACCTGGGGCGATCGCCCGCGTTGTTCGATCATCCGCAAAAAATACAACACTTGTGGTTAGCGCTGAAAAGACAAAAGTGCCTGCGGATCAAAAACTGACATATCATTGGGTGGTGCTGCGCGGGGATTCCAGGAAAATAAAAATAACCCCGAAAAATGCAGAAGGAAGCGTGGCGGAAATCACGGTTCCCTGGCATGATGGATTTCCGGCACCGGAAAGGCCTGACTTTCAGACCCACAGGGTCGAAATTGGCGTATTTGTCAATAATGGAACCTACTATTCTGCCCCTGCATTCGTTAGCTTCCTGTTTCCTGCCAATCAAATTCGAAGCTACAACAAGGACAATCAAATAGCGTCTATCGACCACCGACCTGGCAAGGGGACAAAACCTTATGTAGATCCGCAAGTATTTGCGAGCCGCGACTGGCGCGACGACTTTTCATATGATGAACAAGGGTTCCTCACCGGATGGCAGAGAACAAGAGGCGACAAAATTGACGAATACACTGCAGATGGTTTCAAGGTTGTGACGCGAGATAAATTTGGGCGGCCCTTGCAAGTTGAAAAAGTCGAATATGATGCCAAGCAGCAAAATCCCCGCCAGCGCTTCTTTATAGAACGCGCTACCGGGGAATTTACAACATATGAATATAAAAATGATACGGATAAAGTGGGCGCCCCTAATAGGAACTAGTAGCCGATATGCGCCCCACCATCGATCGAAAGATGCTGGCCTGTAACATAACTTGAGGCTTCCGAAAGTAGGTAACAGACGCTTTTGGAAACTTCTTCAGGTGTTGAAAAGCGCTGTAAAACAATTTGTGCCATATAGCCATCGCGAAACTTTTCGGACCGGACTGTTTCGGTCATTTCCGTCTCAACTACCCCGAAGCATGCACTATTCACCCGGATACCATAGCGGCCCCATTCCTTTGCAGCACTCATGGTGATGCCGAGGACACCTGCTTTTGCCGCGCCATAATTTATCTGGCCAATCGTACCACGGCGGCCCGCAATGGATGAAATATTAACAATAGAGCCTGGTGTTTTATCGCCATCCTTGGCGCGTTCAATCATATGTCGACCAACGGCTTGCAGGCATAAATATACGCCCGTAAGATTGACGTCGATCACCTGTTGCCAGGTTTCAAAAGGCATTTTATTGATCATCGCCGCACGGACAATGCCTGCATTATTGACAAGACCGTGAATGGCTCCGTTTTTTGTTATGGCGTTCGCCACCATATCCTGCACAAAACCGGGTTCTGCGACGCTGCCCACATGGACTTCAGAATTTTCTGCGCCAAGCTTGTCCCCAAGTGCTTGCACCTTGTCAGCCTGCATATCGACGAGAATTGCTCGTCCGCCAAGGGAAACGACCAGCTCCGCGGCGGCTTCGCCGACGCCTTGCCCGGCTCCGGTGACGATAATATTGCGCCCTTCCAGGCTCATTGGATTAATCATGTTCTTTCCTTCTTTTCTTGATTTTAAGCTGGCTCAAACATTGGAACAGACACGCCTGCCGTTTGTGTTTCAACAAAGGTCACCTTGACCGCTTGCCCGATTTCCAGCGCATCAAAATCGCAATTGATGATATTGGTCATCATTTTGATTTCCATGTCTTCCACCGTTACATACGCGATTGCAAAATTGGGTTGCACCCGGCGCATTACGCTGAATGAATAGATGACACCTTTGCCGTTGGATTCCGTGTAATAGGTATCGTCACTGCCGCAATGTGGGCATATGGTTCGGGGGTAATGATGTGCAGCGCCGCAACTTCGGCATTTCTTGACCATCAATTTACCGGCGCTTGCGCCATCCCAATAGTCCCGTGTTTCCTCATCTATATGAGGTGTGGGTATTTCACGATTATCGGTCATTTTCATACCCTTTCCATAATAAGTGTTGCAGCGCCATGACGCGTTCCCAATGAACCACCTGTGCCATGCGCCAATGCCAGGTCGCAATTTGGTACCTGAACCGCCGGATGCGCTTCACCGCGCAATTGGCGAACGGCCTCAAGGACCTTGGTCATCCCCCCGCGATTTGCCGGATGGTTATTGCACAAGCCCCCGCCGTCTGTGTTGAAGGGGAGTTTGCCGGTGCCGGAAATCAGGTTACCGTCCGCAACGAATTTACCGCCTTCTCCTTTTTCACAAAAACCGAGATCTTCAAGCTGGATCAAGACGGAAATCGTGAAGCTGTCATAAATGGACGCATATTTGATGTCAGCGGGCGTGACGCCTGCTTCTTCAAAGGCAATCGGACCCGAGCGTACTGCCCCGGAATAAGTGAGATCTACCCGCCCGCCCATTTGATGTTTCGGTGATTCTCCGGCGCCGCGCAGTTTGATCAAGGGCCGATTTAATTCCCGCGCAATTTCCGGGGCAACAACGATCAATGCCCCGCCGCCATCACTGATCACACAGCAATCCAGACGGTGCAACGGATCAGAAATCATTGGCGAGTTCACCACATCTTCAACAGTCACCACATTCCGTAGCATGGCATCGGGATTATGTTGGGCGTGGTGCGACGCGGCAACCTTGATCCAGGCCAGTTGCTCGCTTGTCGTGCCATACTCATACATATGTCGTTTGGCACACATGGCATACATGTTGGCAATGACGGGCCCATAGGGAAATTCGAAGGGCACATCCGGTAGACCGTCGCCATAAATTCTGGGTTTGGTGCCGGTTGCCATGCCTTCTGCACGCGGTTTCCCGGCCAGGGTTACGAGGGCAATCTTACATTTACCCGCCTTGATCGCCTGCGCGGCATGCCCCACATGCAACAGATATGACGAGCCACCTGTTTCTGAACTGTCCATATGGCGCAAGTTGAGGCCCATATAATCGGCCATCGTCAAGCCACCTAAACCCGGTGCATCGCCGGCACAGAAATATCCGTCAACGTCATCCTTGGTTAAACCGGCATCTTCCAAGGCGCCCTTGGCCACTTCGGCATGTAGTTGCGCAAGGGATTTACCAACAGCCTTTCGCGTTGGATGCTCGAACGCACCCGCGATATAGGCGTCTCCGTTAATTGTCATTGAATGATGTACCTCTTTTATTTTTATTCATACGTGAATGTATGTTTATGAAAGCCACCCTAGCAAAGCTGATGGAATGTTTCAATTACCTTCTCCATATGACTATAAATGAGACAGTCGGCGCCCGTAGATCCGGGTATCCAGCCCCCCCCCTTTCACAAATCGCCGACATTTCCTGCATTGCAGGTATATGGCGTCAATTTTCCGCTGGGGATACCTGTAACTGGGCGCGGCGATAGACGGTATAATAAAGATATATATTGAAAACATAATCGACGGTTTCCCGCCCGATATCCTTGGCGGCAACATATTCCACATTCTGGAACCACTGATCAGGATCAAGCTTTTGCGCTTCCGCTCTTTTACGAAGTTTTCGGATGCGTGAGGGCCCCGCATTATAGGACGCCAGCGCCAGGAGCTGTTGATTAAACGGGTCAACTGCCGCATGGCTGATATACTGATCCATAATAAATCTGAGATACTTGCCGCCTGCATGGATATTGTTTTTCGCCGTCGAAATATCCGGGATATTTACATTTGGATCCGCCGCCGTTGAGGGCAGCAACTGCATGATACCAATTGCCCCCGCTTTACTTTTTGCCTTTTGATTGAGACCTGATTCTTGATATCCTTGCGCCAGCAAAAGCAGCCAGTCGAGATCGTATTTTTCCGCCGCCTGCTGGAAAAGCGCGGTATTCTTGTAGACTTTATCAAGCTCGCTGGGGTCCAGCGCCTGGCTAATCACACTGGTGGATTTCAAATATCGATTAATGATCACATTGCCAAATAACGTGCCCTCCTTTGATTTCTTGACGAAGCTGTTTATGGCCTTTGCGAGAAGCGGGCTGTTCTTACGAAATGCCCACCCGATTTTTCCGCCATCCCGCACAACAACTTTCGGGTGGATCTGTAGATTCTTGTAAATCTGGACCCATAGATCAGCTTTATGCTTATCAACGATTAAAGCCGGGACAAGCTTGCTATTCATCATAGCCATCAGGTCTTCATCTTCGAGATAGTCCTCGACCATTATCAATTTGACGGGGCGTTTTCCGGCTTTCTTGAGCGCGGCATTGGCCTTTTCGAGACTATTGAAATAGCTACTTGAACGCCGGACATGAACCGTTTTTCCGGCGAGGTCATCGATGGATTGAAAAGAACCGGCCGACTTATGGGTGACCAGTATCTCCTGTATATTTGTCATCACCGGTGCGCCGAAATCAACCTGTTTCAGTCGTTCCGGTGTTATGGTCAAATTACCCGCCGCGATGTCACCAATCCCGTTGATTAACCCTGGCAGCAACTGATCCCGAGGTGTGGGAATAATCGCCACCCGCATCCTCAGCGCCTTTTTCTTTCTCCCTTTATTCAGCGCCCCCTCAAATGATTTTAGCCACTCATAGGTTAGCCCTTTACGATCCGGGCCATCAAAAAAGAAAAAAGTCTTGCTGTAAGGAACAAGAACCCGAAGAACGCGTTTCTTCTCAATCACATCAAAGTCGCCCGTATACGGCTCAAATTTTGGACTTTTGTCCTCCTCCGCCGCAACCGTTTGCTTTTGTGTTGCATCCGGTGTCGCGGAGGTATCGGCATCCCCGTTCATTGCAAAAAGCAGGGCACCGGCAAGAAGGACGGCGCCGACCGCAATGAGCCCTATGCTGTATCTCAGAGAAAACCGAGCATTCTTCATAAGCCTGATTGTTACTCAATCCTGTTACGGGTCAAGTTAATTCAGCATTAATAGAGTAAGCGACCGGGAATCCTGCGATTAATTACCGTCCCCGTTTGGCTGCACCTCCCCTCGTTCTCAATTTGTTAAACACGGCATCCTGCCCTCGATCTTCCACAATCCTAAACAAGTGAATGCCGGCATGCCTCTATTTGTGCCCACTCCTGCACCCCTTTCTGAGCAGGATCATGGCAGGCACTGGCAAACCGCGCCCTGCCGCTTACCATCTCTTTAAAATCCTGAACAGGCAGCCCCCAAAAGCTCATCCAAAATTTTGCCATTGACTGATACAGGGATCTTATATGTGTAGGCGACCGGTGTTTTTGTAGCATTACATTGTAATAACTGCCCTGACATGGGAGAAATTCAGGTAAAAAGCGGGGTTGGGCGCTGATGTAACGCGTCAATAAATTCTGCCGTCAGGGGCAAAAACCAAGGCTTCAGAAGCGGCCTGGGAAATGATTGCAATGATCATTGTATGTCAAAGGGGTAATGGTGGCTCCTCCCAGACTCGAACTGGGGACACATGGATTATGATTCCATTGCTCTAACCGACTGAGCTAAGGAGCCGCGAGGCGCCCACCTTACCAACAAAAAACACGCAAGGGGGCGTTTCGAAGCCCGGTTTTTAGGGTTTTTCCGCTGCGCTGTCAAGCGAGGAAATAAGAATATTTACGCCTGCAGAGCCGTATCAGCTGCAATTGTTATGGGCGCTTCGGTGCCGGCAATCCAGCCTCCGCCCAGCAAGCGGTCTTTTTCATACATGACGCAGGCTTGCCCCGGCGAGACGCCCCCTTCCGGATTTTTCAAGTGAACTTCCGCCCAGCCTTTTTGCGCCCCATAAACAATTGCGTTCATGGGTGTCTGGGTCGAGCGTACCTTGACTAAAACTTCTGTTCCGTCAGTGTTGAGCGGTGTATCACCGATCCAGTTCATGTCACGCAAGGTCAGTTTCGACACCAACAGGGCCTCTGCCGGGCCAACAACAACCCGGTTTTGATCCGGATCTATGCGCGTCACATAAAGCGGGCTTCCCGTCGCCACCCCCAGACCGCGGCGTTGTCCGACCGTATAGTTGATAATGCCCGTATGCCGGCCCAGAACCTGCCCCTGTAAATCAACAATATCGCCGGCAACGCCGGCACCCGGGCGCATCCGTTCGATCACTTGTGCATAATTTCCATTGGGCACGAAACAGATATCCTGGCTTTCAGGTTTTGCCGCCACCTCCAGATTGTATTTTTCGGCCAGGGCGCGCGTTTCCTCTTTCGTTAAATCACCCAGCGGGAACCGCAAGTAATCCGCCTGGTCCTGAGTTGTCGCAAAAAGGAAATAGCTCTGGTCCTTGACCGCATTCCGGCCCCGATACAGGCGCGCCGATCCGTTGACATCATCGCGCCGGATATAGTGGCCTGTCGCCAGCGCCACCGCCCCGAGATCCTGTGATGTTTCCAGCAAGTCGCGAAACTTTACCGTTTGATTACAGCGGACACAGGGGACAGGGGTTTCACCGCGAAGGTAACTATCGGCGAATTCCTCCATAACACTGTCCTGAAATCGATTTTCGTAATCCAGAACATAGTGCGGAATGCCGATGGCCTCCGCCACACGCCGAGCATCATGAATATCCTGCCCGGCGCAACAGGCCCCTTTTTTCTGCACAGCCACACCATGATCGTAAAGCTGCAGGGTAATGCCGACAACATCGTATCCCTGATCTTTCAACAGCGCAGCCGTCACCGAACTATCGACCCCGCCAGACATGGCGACAACGATACGGGTGTCTTCGGGTGCTGTATCAAAACCTAATGAATTCATGGCGCGCAATATAGGCGCCGCCGGTGATTATGCAAGTATTTCGGCAAAATCACCGAAAAGCAGTGCAAATCAAGACAGGCCTTTTCGGCCCCCGCTGGACCCTAACCCTAGATGAAGTTGAGCAGGCTCAACCGGTTAATCTGACTTAACACATTGTAGGACGCTTCCAGGGCAAAGTTTTTCTGATTCAGATTGGTGATGGCTTCCGCAGAATCGACGTCTTCAATACTACTGATCAAGCCTTTCGCCTGGTTAATCTGCAAGGAGAGAACTTCCTGGGCGTCCTCGATGGTTTTCTGGTTCAAACCATTATCCCCCCGAAACGAGCTTATATTGTCAATTAGCTGTTCGATATTGGCTATTTCCCCGATCAGGAAATCCTGATCTTCCGTCGTGAGAGGCGTTGCAAAATTTCCTGACGGACCCGTCGGGACCGGGGCGGTCGTTGGGACAATACCGTTCTGCCACATGGCCATCCGCTGGAAAGCTGTCATGATTTCAAGACCCAGGTCTTCGGCAAGGACACCCACTTCCAATGTCCTGTTTTCATCGATCCTGACAGCCGATTTAAGATCATTATTCTGGAAAATATCCGTGGGTGGTTCCGCGGCCAGAAGAAGGTCATCGATTGATGAAATATTTACCGGGGCAACATCGCGGTTGGTGCCGGCAAACAGGTAGCCTTCCGTATTCTGACTATTGAGGAAGTTCAGAACATTATCAAAGGCGCCTTCGATTGTTGAGTAAAGTCCCTGAGTTGAGGCCGTATTGATGGCCGACATAACGGCGCCTTTCATATCGCTTCCCGAGCTTTCGATGCCGGCCATGGCCTGATCATAGCTGGACAGCCGGTTCAGGATCAGGCCGTTATTGGCTTCATGCTGATCCAGTCTCGCCATCAGGGATTTAGCGCCCGCGAGGCTCGTGACATCCATGTGGATGTCTTTATAAAATTCGGCGACATGGCCGGTTGTAACCTGGCGTTGCGCGTCGGCCACCTGTTTCTGACTGGCCATCATGTCAGTGATGCGCATCTGGCTTTGCTGTGCTGTTGAAATTCGGGTCATTTATTTTCTCCTAAACCATGGTCAGCAAAACGTCATACATTTCGCGCGCTGTTGTGATAAGCCGGGCCGACGCGTTATAGGCGTTCTGGTAAACAATAAGATTGGCCAGCTCTTCATCCATATTGACACCGGACACTTCCTGCATGCGGCTGTTCAGAGCCCCGGACAGTGCCGTTCTATCGGACTGCAAACTGTCAGCACGTGCCGCATCCAATCCAGCCTTGGCAAGGATTTGAGCTGCAAAATCTGCCACTGTCACGGTTGACCCGACAAGGCCGCCGACCGTATCGAAAGACATGGCCGTTGTCGCAAGGTCCTGAAACGCCAAGGCCCCGCGGTTATCGGCGAGTGTGATGGCCGGAGTGCCGGTTGGATCAATCTTTGCCAATGCCAGCAATTCCGGATTTTCACCAATGTTTGACATCACACTGTAATCAAGACCGGCGTCGCTGGGGTATCGGACGCCAACGCCGAACATTTCAGGGAAACTCGTCCCCGTTCCAGCCCGATCCGTACTGTCTGTTACAACATTGATGGAATAGTTATCAAAACCGGATCCGTTGGAAAATTTGAGCGCGCCATTGGCGTCAAGGGACGCTGTTGTATAGGGGGAAAGTCCAGCGTTGAGCGCTGTCACAACGTCGCCCATGGTGCCACCGATTGCGCCGAAGTCCACTGTCACCGATATGGGCTCCTGCCCGTCCGGCCCCCTGAAAACAAGCTCGGAGACGCCCGTAAAACCGTGGGCGTCGGTAGCACTCAAACCCGTGTCGAACGAGGTGTCGATCTTGGCGGCGATCAAGTTATTCATCCCGAAGAAATGTGAGAAACCCCGGCCACCACGCGCCGACGGACTGGCTGCATCCTGCGCGATGCCGACCCCTGTCGCCCCGCCTTGTGCCGCCATCGTCAGGACGCCGTTGGTGAGCGATAAGGTTCCCGCACCAAGGGCACCATTTACCTCGGTCAATACGTCGGCCATCGTTGATGTACCCGGATTATCGAAGTCTACAGTGTAGGAAGATTGAATATTGTTATTGGCATCAAAGCTGTAAAAGGTTGCCTGCCCCGTGAAACCATGGGCATCACCAGCGACAACGCCGGAACTCCGGCCGGTCAAACTGGCCGGCGGCGGTACGGAGATATTGTCGTTATGAACGGCGTTGAATTGCTCCGCCACCCCCGAGGCCAGAGCCCCTATCTGAGCGGCCATATTGGGAAGCTCGATGTTACGCATATCAAGCCAGCCGCGCATGGAACCACTTTGCAGTTCCGGATCGAGCGGTTGGCCCGTCGCGGCAACGGTTTTGGTTGTCACGTCATAGACATTCAAGGAGATCTGTTCGAACTGTGTCTCCGCCGTCACAATGGCTGCGGGTGAATAGACCAGCTGCCTGGGCTGGAAGTCGAGAAGCTGCTGCCCGGCCTCGGTGACAACGGCAATGGCGCCATCATTCATCGGATATGTTTTGATATCCATGATTTTTGAGATGTCCGTAAGCGCCTTGTCGCGCTGATCCAGCAATTCTCCAACGGGCTGACCACTCAATGTTGCAGATTTGATTTCCAGATTCAGATCATAAATTCTCAGAATTGCCTGGTTCACAACCTCAACTTCTTCTGCGATATGCGAATCTGCCTCTTTACGCAGTTCCTGCACTTGCGTCAGCAACCGGTTTGCCTCAATGCCGAAATCCTCGATTTGCGATAGGGCGGCTGAACGGGCTATGGACATGGTCGGATCGACAGATAGCGCTGCAAACGCTGCATTCATGCTGTCCAGTTTGCCGGTAAGGGATTTATTGTCTGCGGGATCACCAAGCAGGGATTGCAACTGTGAATGTATTTCCGACATGGCTTTATATTGTTCGGACCCTGCGGTCGCCAGACGAAGTTCCTTCGCAATAAATTCATCGGTGACCCGGCGCACTTCCGATATCTCCACGCCTGCGCCAATACCATCGACGACAATCGCCCCGTAATCCACAACCTTGCGGGCGTATCCTTCTGTCTGAACATTGGCGACGTTATTTGCCGTCACATTGAGTGCAGCCTGGTGACTCAGCATCCCCGTCACACCTGCATTTAAAATGGCATTCAAGCTCATATCATTTACCCTTCAACTGCCATGAAAATTCGATCGGCCAACGGCAATTTCAACCCATACAGGGTAATTGCTACCTGTTCCGGCTTCTTTTCCTGGGCAGGGTTTTTGTCTGCAAAAATATACCCAACTCGTTGTTCTATTTCATATTTCATCAATTTTACCGACTTCTATCGCACTTTTATTGGCTCCATTTGAGAGCCTTTCCCCCCTTCAATAAGCAATATCGATGCCAACTTATGATGCCAGTGCCGGCCGATAGGGTAGAGCCCGACCGAAAACGACACTTCTATATAGAGGATGTGTGACAAAGGGCCTTTTGTCGGCCCAGCGACCGTCCTGTCAATTTGCGGCGGCAAAAATGACTACACCTATCGGAATATCTTGCCGGACCGGGCTGTTTTTACCCGCATACCTGATTTTCAAATATCCATAATCCGTTGTTTTTATTGATATTATTTTAAATCTCAAAACTGGCCCGGACTTTGCTTAGTAAAAGGCGAGCCACATTTAGGCACAGTTGCGAGAAAAGAAGAGTTTATATAATGGACGTAGGGCAAATAATTGGAGCGACTTCTACCGCCAACCGGCATGGTCCGGATCTGCGGGAAGAAGATCATGATGATTTTTCAAATTACCTGGAAGATCGGGCCGCGCCGTATGAAGCACCCGTGAAACCGGCTGCCGCAACGGATAAGGCACCTCAATCATCGACCGCGGACCCGGCTGCAAAGGGCGAAGACCCTGTCACTGAGGGAGAAAATGTTCGCGCCGTAAAATCCGAGCCGGCTCCAGTAGAAGATCAGCCCGCCAAGCCTGAGATGGCAACTGAAAGCCCTGCCAAGGAAACCTCATCAGCAGCGGTGAATGCCGCTTCCGGAAAAACGACAACACCCCTTCATGCTCCGCAGGCAGTCCTCCCGGTCAGCCCTGCTGAAGCAACAGCCAATCCCGCAATCGTTCCTGCCGGCACGGCGCCACAAACCGGAGTACCGGCAAACGAAAGTGCCAGCGTCAAGAAGGATCAGCAGGCACCGGTTGCCGCCGAGAAATCACCTTTGCTCTCACCGGCCAAAGATAATGTGGCAGCTCAAGCAGCCAACCAGACTGCTAACCAAGTCGCTGCCCCGGTCGTGGCACAAGCAACGTCATCTACAAAAAAGACGGGGCCTTCTACGGACGGCAACAAGGTAACACCCAGCGCGGCATCTGAAAATGTCGCAACGGTTAAACCCGCCCCGACAGACGCGCTGGAGAAAATCAGAACCGAGGCGACCAATAGAATGTCTGAAAAAGATATCCTGTCGTCTAAAGTTGCGGAATTGCTGCAGGAAGGAAAAGGTAAAATTTCCCTTGCATCAAATGGTGCGGCCAAATCATTTCAGTCGACATTGGCTTCCAGTACGAATTTGGTAACTGCCGCAACCGCAGATGCGACGACCACCCCTTTCGGAATGACCGTACAGACAGGCGCCGTTAATGGTGAAATTCCGCTCGCTCAGACAGTCGCGGGGACGTCGCAGGTTCAGGCGGCGATGCCTGGCGATACCGCCCAGAGCCTGTCACCGACACCTCCCGCTGCGGCGGTTCAGGGTGTTGATGCAACCGCAATCAATTCGACAAGCCAGGCAAGCAATGCTGCCCGGATCGCCGGACAAACTCCGGTTGCCGAGCAGGTTTCCCTGCAAATCAGTAATGCGGTCAAGGAAGGTGTCGATCGGATCAAGATTAGCCTCCATCCCTCTGAATTGGGTCGTGTCGACGTGAAACTTGAAATTGGTCAGGATGGACGCGTCCTTGCAGCCATCGCGGTGGATAAGCAAGAAACTCTGGATTTGTTGCAGCGAGATTCCCGCAGTCTTGAAAAAGCACTGCAGGACGCCGGCTTCGAAACCGGATCGGGGAGCTTGAATTTCGGACTAAGCAAGGACGGTCAGGAACAACCCATGGACTTCGCCGGAAGTGACCCCTCTCTCCCGCAATTAATGGAAAGTGATGATCTTCCGCCCGTAGCTCCGTCACGAATGACGGCGGACGGTAACGGTAATCTGGATATTCAGGTGTAGGTGAAACCCATGAAAAAACGATTTTACGACATGAGGATAGGCTGATGACAATAGCAGAAATAAATGCCGGACTGGGGCTTGTTGACAGTGCCGCAAACACGGCTTCGACAAATCTTGCCAGCAATTTTGATGATTTTCTGACATTGCTGACGACGCAATTGACGAACCAGGATCCTCTCAATCCGACGGATTCAAATGAATTTACCAATCAGTTGGTGAATTTCACCAATGTCGAACAGAACATCGCGACAAACCAGAATCTGGAAGCCCTGCTGCAGCTACAACAGCTCAATCAGCAGAACGGTACGGCATCCGCCATGATCAACTATCTTGGCAAGACGGTTGGCTCTTATCTGAACGTTGCCGCACTTGATAGCACGGGAGCCTCCTGGAATATCGATCTCGCTGGCAGTGCCGCGACTGTTGAATATGAAATCTACGATGTGAACGGCACGAAAGTTTATTCAGAAGAAGCCGACGGCGCTTCCGCCGGTGCGCAGGTCTTTTCCTGGGATGGCGAGAAGACGGACGGATCCACCGCTGATGACGGACAATACTACCTTGTCGTCAAAGCAGAATCGGCTGGCGGCAATTCCGTCGATGTCTCTTATGATTTTGTAGGCGAAGCCGAAAGTATGGAAACCATAAACGGCACACCAGTTCTGAAAGTTGGTGGCGTTTACCTCACGCTTGATCAAATAACGACCGTTAGTGTCACAAACAATAACAATCCAGCCGCATAACTGCGGACAACGAATACGCTTTTGCCTCATTTAAGGCAGGCGCTATATAAGGAGTAATAAAATGAGTCTTACAGCAGCAATGTTTTCCGGTGTTTCCGGGCTGGCCGCACAATCGACAGCAATGGCCATGATATCCGACAATATCTCGAATACGAATACCATTGGGTATAAGGGAACCAACGCGATCTTTTCGACGCTGGTTACAGAAAGCGCCACAGACACGTCCTACTCTGCCGGAGGTGTTCTGGTGCATCCACGGGCACAAGTTGACCAGCAAGGCCTGATCACAGCTTCAGACTCGACAACTCACATGGCTGTTGCCGGTGATGGTTTCTTTGTCGTGAATACTGTTCCCGATCCGACAACAACCGGAGGCAATTATACATATACTCGCGCAGGAACGTTTGAGCCAGATGCCAATGGCCTCCTACGGAATGCACAAGGCTATTACCTCCAGGGCTGGGAAATTGATCCCAACGGGAATATCCCGGCGAACCAATCGGACCTGGCCGCATTAAGTCCTGTTAATATCACAGGGCTGACGGGTAACGCCGAGGCGACATCTACCATTAACCTGAAAGCAAACCTGTCATCAGATCAGGCGACATTTGGCGCGGGTTATGTTTCCGGCGATATGGCAAACGGTACAACAACACCGCATTTTGTTCGGTCTTTCCAAGTTTACGATAGTATGGGATCGGCGCATGCGATTACGTTTAACTTCTTGAGAACCGGTTCTGGCGGCACACCCAATGAATGGACGGTTGAAATCACCGCCGATACAGATGGGGATGGCAACGAAGATGTTCTCGCGTCGCAAATTGCCGCGTTTAATTCAGATGGTACACTTGACCTGGCTGGCTCCACATTGAGCAACACGGTTACGATACCATGGGCTGCCTCCTTGGGTATTGATACGCCGCAAGTTGTCACCCTGAATTTTGGCACGGACGGACAGTCCGATGGCTTTACGCAATTCGCGTCAAACTCAGAGCTGGTTTCCTCGGACGTAAACGGCGCCCTTTTCGGCGCGTTCAATTCCGTTTTCATTAACGAAGAAGGGACCGTTATCGCCAAATTCGACAATGGCACATCAAAAGAGATTTATAAAATCCCGGTGGCGACATTTGCCAATCCCAATGGCATGCGAAACCAGGATGGTAATTCCTATGACGAAACGCCTGACTCTGGAACTTTCACTTTAAGGGAAGCAACGTTTGGCGGTGCCGGTAAGATAATTTCATCTGCCACAGAAGCATCGACCGTTGATATTGCCGAAGAGTTTACTCGAATGATCATTACGCAGCGATCTTATTCTGCCGCCGGTAAAATCATCACGACAGCAGATGAAATGCTGGAAGAACTCATTCGTCTGAAACGATAAGTCTCCTAGTCTTGCTCCTTTGGTCTTCATGGCAAATTACCCTCTTTTGCCATGAAGACAAAATTAACCAACCAAGTTAGCGGTTTGTTAAAACGATGCAGCTACTATCCGTAATGAAGACAAAATGTTGTAACGAGGTAAAATGCAAATGCAGTCGCATATTGACCGCAAAGTAAACCGGATAATCGGCTTGGACGGCCAGCCCATGACTATTCATGATCTGCCACCGCCCAACACGAAGAGATGGGTCATCAGGCGTAAGGCAGAAGTCGTAGCTGCCGTGAGAGGCGGACTAATCAGCCTCGACGATGCCTGCAGACGCTATACGCTCTCTGTTGAGGAATTTCTTTCTTGGCAGAAGGCCATTGATCGGCACGGCCTGCCCGGACTGCGCACGACGCGGACACAAGAGTATCGTCCTGGCGATGTTATGCTGGATGACGATTGATTAAATTTATTTGTTAAATAATTTGTTCTGGCCCGGCCCTTCTAGGTGCCGGGCTTTTTTATTTTCCGTTATTCGGGAGTAGGCTCCTTCGTACCTTAATCTACCCGCTCATTATTGGCAGTTTTAATCAATCCTTCAGCGCCCTGATCTCCTACTAGGAAAAAAATTCCCATAACTGGGCAATTTTTGCCGCCTGTTAACTTCTTGTTTATCTAGTCCGCGTATTTTCTTTCATAGAAATAATATTTTACGCGTATTTTATATAAACATTGGATGCTCGACGTGAACGGAATAAGCCAACTTCTCCAAAGTTTGGGATCAGTAAGAATAATCATTCTCGGCGTTGTTGCCGTCGGATTGATCGGCCTCATCATGCTAATGGCGAACAGAATTACGACGCCGGATTATGCTCTTCTATATGGCGGACTGGAGCCATCGGACTCATCATCGATCGTAAGCAGGCTGGAAGCCGATAAAATTCCATTTCAAATTAAGAACAATGGACGCGATATCTTAATCCCGCAGGATCAGGTTGCGCGCATGCGACTTGGAATGGCGGAAGTCGGATTACCCAACGGCGGCTCTGTCGGCTATGAAATATTCGACAGCTCCGATACATTTGGCACCACGAGCTTCGTCCAGAATGTCAATTTCATCAGAGCGCTTGAAGGAGAGCTTGCGCGAACTATCCGCGCTTTAAATAACGTATCCGCGGCCCGGGTTCACCTCGTCTTGCCAAAACGTGAAGTCTTTAGCCGTGATAAACGTGAAGCCAGCGCCTCCATCGTTCTCAAACTGAAAGGCCGTGGCCGGCTGTCTGACGATCAGGTTTCGGCAATCCAGCATCTTGCAGCAGCCGCTGTTCCTTCACTAACACCAACTCATATTTCGATTGTAGATGAAAACGGAAACCTGCTCGCCCGCGGCGATGGACAAGATGCCCCTGGGACAGGTGGCGGCAGCCAAACCGATTTCATGCGCATTACGTATGAAACACGGTTGAAGGAACAAATCGAGACGCTGTTGGAAAAGACCTTGGGTGCCGGCAATGTTCGCGCGGAGGTCAGCGCCATTATGGACTTCGATCAGCGGACCGTTCACTCAGAATCCTACGATCCCGACAGCCAGGTTGTCCGCTCCACCCAGTTGGTGGAAGAAACGAGTTCCTCGAATGAAGGTCTCGCTGGGGACCAGGCCGTAACTGTCGCCAATAATCTGCCGGAAGCTGAAGCAGATACAGGAGATGGCAGCAATTCAGAAAGTGCGGCCTCGCGGACGGAAGAAACCGTAAATTATGAAATTTCAAAAACCATCACGACGGAAGTCAGAGAGTCAGGTCTTGTGCGTCGATTGACGGTTGCCGTTCTGGTCAATGGCATTTCAGAAACGGGAGCGGATGGCAATACCACATATACCGCACTGGAAGAAAATGCCCTTTTGCAAGTAAGCCGATTAGTTAAGTCAGCCATTGGTTTTGATGAAGAACGCGGCGACGTTGTCGAAGTCGTGAATATGCAGTTCGCGCAGAAGATCGAAGATTTTTCAGACGAAGAACCCGTAACTGACGAAATATTCATGGGCCTCACCAAAGCAGACCTCTTTAAAATGGGAGAGATGGGCGTTCTCGTAATTGTTGCCCTATTGGCTTTACTTCTTGTTGTTCGCCCCCTTCTAAACCGCGCCCTCGCAGTCGGCGGCGCAACGCCGGCATTGGCGGGTCCGGCCGGTGCCGCAATGGCACTGCCGGGTGCAAATAATGCGGCCTATGATACGGCCGCTTCAGGAACAGCCGCCATTGGTCATTCCGGTGCTGAGGGTGGTGGAGACAATCCCGAAACATTAAGCGAAATCAATAGTATGATTGATATTGATAAAGTTGATGGTCAGGTCAAGACATCAACCCTGAATAAGGTAAGCGAAATTGTTGATAAACATCCGGATGAGGCGATCTCCATCCTGCGCAACTGGCTCTATCACGACGCGTAAGGGAGGAGCAAAAACATGAACATAACTGACTCAAAATACCTAAGCGGGCCCGATAAGGCAGCGGTGATGATGCTGGCACTTGGGGAGGAGCACACCAAAGAATTATGGTCGCGGCTTGATGAAGAGGAAATCAAGGAAATCTCACAGGCCATGTCTAACCTGGGGTCTATTTCATCCGATGCAATGGAATCTCTGTTCGTTGAATTTGCAGGAAAGATTTCGTCAACCGGCAACATCGTCGGCAGCTACGAAGCGACAGAGCGTTTGCTCATGAAGGCTCTGTCCGGCGATAAAGTTGAAGGCATTATGGAGGAAATCCGCGGCCCAGCCGGCCGCACCATGTGGGACAAACTGGCCAACGTTAATGAGCAGGTGCTGTCAAATTACCTGAAAAACGAATACCCACAGACCGTTGCTGTTGTCATGAGCAAGATTAACCCTGGCCATGCGGCAAAAGTTCTTTCCACATTACCTGAGGATTTCTCACTCGAGGTTGTCAATAGAATGCTGCAAATGGAAGCTGTGCAAAAAGAAGTCCTTGATAAAATTGAAGACACACTTCGCAGCGAGTTTATGAGCAATCTGGCGAAAACCAATAAGCGTGACAGTCATGAAATGATGGCTGAGATCTTCAATAATTTCGATCGGAATACCGAAGGTCGCTTTATTTCAGCTTTAGAGGAAAGAAACAGAGATTCCGCTGAAAAGATCAAGGCCCTGATGTTTACCTTTGAAGATCTTCTCAAGCTCGACCCTGCCGGCGTTCAAACTTTACTTCGAAATGTCGACAAGGAACGCCTTGGAATTTGCCTGAAAGGGGCGTCCGACAGTCTCCGGGATTTATTCTTTACGAACATGTCGGAACGTGCCGCAAAAATATTGCGTGAAGACATGGATGCAATGGGTCCTGTTCGGCTGAAAGATGTTGATGAAGCACAAATGGAAATAGTGAATACGGCCAAGGATCTGGCTGACAATGGAGACATCCTGCTCGCAGATGGCGGCGGCGATGATGAATTGGTCTACTAGGATGAACGCTTCTATGAACACAAGCACCCGATTTCTATTCGACAGGGAATTCAGCGATGACGGCGCGTCGGCAAACGGTGCCAAGGGCGCCTCGGAAGGCGTCGCCATCTACACGGAACAGGATCTTGCCACCCAAAAACAGGAAGCTTTTGCAGAGGGCGTAAAATCCGGGCAGGACCAGGCAACGCAAACTCTTGAAAGCATGCTTGCCTCCTCTCTTGACACCGTCGCGATGCAGCTTCAGCAATTACTGACTAGCCAGGTTTCGCAGCTTCAATCAATCAAGCAAGATGCCGCGTCCCTTGCGTTGGCCGCAGCGAGCAAACTAGCGCCGGCATTAATTCAGCAATCTCCACACAGCGAAATTGAACAGGTCATCAAGGACTGCCTTTCGGAACTTCCCGAAGAACCCAGGATTGTTGTCCGGGCGGCGGAGCAGACATGTGATTTCCTGAAAGGAAAAGTTGATGAACTGTCTGCGCAATCTGGATTTCAAGGCAACATCATTCTCCTGCCCGAAGAGGAAATGCAACCGAGTGAATGCCGGGTGGAGTGGGCCGATGGCGGTGTTGAGCGCGATATCCAGAAAATTGAAAACAAGCTAACCGCCATAATAAATGAATTTGTTGGTGGCAATACTGACCCGAGTAATTTGGATAGTGAGGAACAGCTGGTTCCCTCATTTGACGAGAAGTAAGGAGTAAGAACGTGGCTGAAGAAGAAGATTTAAATCTTGAGGATCTGGGAGGCGCTGCAGACACCGCAGGTGACGTAGCCGTCAACGAAACACCCGCCTCCACAGAAGTGGCAGAGCAGCCGGCACAAGAAGATACCGAGCTGTCACGAACCGCTACCGATCTTGAAGCTGTTTTCGATATTCCGGTGAACGTAACGGCGGTCCTGGGAAAATCAAGAATGCAGGTAAGCCAGCTTTTGAAGCTTGGTCGGGGGGCTGTTGTCGAGCTTGACCGCAAAGTTGGCGAAGCAATTGACATCTATGTCAACAACCGCCTTGTCGCACGCGGCGAAGTGGTGGTTGTTGAAGACCGTCTCGGTGTCACGATGACGGAAATTATCAAGTCAGATCGACGTTAGTAGAGACAGGTTTAGTCGTGCATAAAATAGATTACGCAACAATTATCGGCCTTTTCGGCAGTTTTACGCTGATCACCGCCGCAGTATTGATCGGCGGCTCGATGAGTTCGTTTTTCAATCTGCCCGCCGTCTTAATCGTATTGGGTGGAACCTATCTGGTGACAACGATCAGTTTTTCCATGAGCGAAGTCATTCGCGCCCAGAAACTTATCGGCCTGACCTTATTCGGGCGCAGTGTACAGCCCAATTATGCGGCTTACGCAATGCTTGAACTGGCCGAAAAATGCCGCGGCAAGGGTGTTTTGCATCTACAGCAGCATATGCAGGCCCTGGAAGAAGACAGCTTTCAACGCAAATCACTGCAACTGGTTGTTGACGGCCTGCCTGCCGATGAGGTGAACCGGATTTTGCAGAATGATTTAAATGGAATGGTTGCCCGGCATAATTCAAGCTCTGGTGTGTTACGCAAAGCCGCTGAGGTTGCGCCTGCCATGGGCCTTATTGGAACATTGGTTGGGCTGGTCCAAATGCTCAGCAATCTGAATGATCCGACAACAATCGGCCCGGCTATGGCTGTTGCCTTGCTGACGACATTCTATGGGGCGGTTCTTGCCAACATGTTTTTTAGTCCGCTGGCGACCAAGCTCGAACGGAATTCATCAAACGAAGTTCTTCTCAACCGCGTCTTTATGTTAGGCGCTGCGTCCATTGGACGACAGGAAAATCCCCGTCGTCTGGAAATGTTACTCAATACCCTGCTGCCGCCGTCAAACCGTGTGCAATATTTTAGTTAAGATTATTAGGAGAGTGAGCAAATGAGGTTGCTTATAATTGGTTCCCTGAACGGGCAAATCGGCGCAGCAAGTCAGATTGCAATGTCCCGCGGCGCGAAAGTGAGCCAAGTTGACGATATAGAAATGGCCCTTGGCTCTTTGCGGTCCGGTAAAGGCGCGGATATGGCGATGATTGATGTAAATCTTGCCATTAAATCCTTGGTCGACAGTCTTGCAAATGAGCGGATAAATCTGCCGATAATTGCCTGTGGCGTGAACACGGATGCCACGGCAGCGGCAAACGCAATCCGGGCTGGTGCGAAGGAGTTTTTGCCACTGCCACCCGATCCCGTTCTTATTGCGGCTGTTCTGGAAGCCGTTGCGCAGGAAGACAGCCGGTTGGTATTTGCCGATCCTGCCATGAAAAATGTTGTTGATCTGGCTGAACAGATCGCCCCCTCTTCCGCCTCGGTCCTCATCAATGGTGAAACCGGGACCGGTAAAGAAGTAATGGCGAGTTATCTTCATTCCCACAGTAATCGCTCGGATAAACCTTTCGTCTGCGTCAATTGCGCGGCCATCCCGGAAAACCTCCTGGAATCGGAATTATTCGGCCATGAAAAGGGAGCTTTCACGGGCGCCATTGCCCGGCGGATCGGAAAATTCGAAGAAGCCAATGGCGGCACATTGCTGTTGGATGAAATCAGCGAAATGGATATTCAGCTGCAAGCAAAACTTTTGCGCGCCATTCAGGAAAAGGTAATTGACCGCGTCGGCGGCACGAAACCGGTCCCTGTTGATATTCGAATTATCGCCACGTCAAACCGCGATCTGGCGGAAGCCGTTGCGGAAAAAACCTTTCGGGAAGATCTTTTGTTCCGGTTGAATGTCGTGACATTGAAAATCCCGCCGCTCCGGGCGCGTAAAATTGACATCGACGTGCTTTCCAAGCATTTCGCCAAGAAATATTCCGAAGCCAATGGATTGGAACCACGCATGGTCACTGATGAAGCCATGGCGAAATTGCAGCTGAACCCGTGGAAAGGCAATGTACGGGAGCTCGAAAATACCATGCATCGCGCCGTGTTGCTGTGTCAGGGCGACGCAATTACTGCTGAAGCAATTCTAATGCCTGACGGATCAAGCACTCCGGACACTGCAAATGGTTCCGCTGGTCAATCAAGCACCGCGTCAGACCGAAATGCCGGTGATGCCGGTCTGGTCGGCCGTAGAGTAGCAGATGTCGAAAAGGATCTTATTTTGAACACGCTGGATCATTGCCTGGGGAATCGCACACATGCAGCGAATATTCTGGGGATTTCAATCCGCACGCTTCGCAACAAGCTGAAACTTTACTCTGGCGAGGGCGCTACCGTGCCCATGGCCGGATCCGAGTATCGCTACACCGCACAAGTTTGAACAAGACGAAGACCTGAGGACAAAACGTAAATGAGTAATATCCAAGAATCAGAGGGTGCAACCGGTTCGGGAGGCGATTTTCTAGGACGGATGAATGCGGTTTTAGGGCGCGGTGATATTGGCCTTGCACTCGGTGTGGTCTGTATTCTGGTCGTTCTGATCTTGCCGATGCCGAGTTGGCTTCTGGACTTTAGTCTGGCCATATCCATTACATTTTCAGTCGTCATTCTGATGACCTGCTTGTTTATCTCGAAGCCTCTTGATTTCAGTTCCTTTCCGACGGTCCTGCTTATTGCGACGATGCTACGTCTCTCGCTCAATCTCGCCTCAACCCGGTTAATCCTGTCGGAGGGGCATACCGGTCCGGATGCCGCCGGTCATGTGATTGAAGCGTTCGGCAGTTTTGTCATGGGCGGGAATTTCGTTATCGGAATCATTGTCTTCTCCATTCTGGTGCTTGTGAACTTTGTCGTTATTACCAAAGGTTCCGGCCGTATCGCTGAGGTCGCGGCCCGGTTTTCACTGGATGCCATGCCCGGTAAACAGATGGCCATTGATGCTGATCTTTCCGCGGGTATGATTAACGAAGATGTTGCCCGCACGCGCCGAAAAGATCTTGAAGATGAAAGCAGCTTTTTCGGTGCCATGGACGGTGCCTCTAAATTTGTGCGTGGCGATGCCATTGCCGGCTTGCTCATTACCTTCATTAATATCATCGGTGGAATCATAATTGGCGTCGCTCAAGAAGGCCTGACATTCGCCGATGCCGCCAACAGTTACACATTGCTGACAGTTGGCGATGGCCTTGTAAGCCAGGTCCCCGCCTTAATCGTTTCTGTTGCCGCCGGCCTGCTTGTTTCGCGTGGCGGTGTGACCGGAACGGCGGACAAGGCGTTGCTCGGCCAGCTCGGCGGCTATCCCCGCGCGCTTGGTATGAGCTCGTTTTTGCTGATTGGCTTGTCATTGCTTCCCGGCGTTCCCATGATCCCGTTTCTGGTACTTGCGGGCGGAACCGGTTATGCAGCCTATTCCCTCACCAAACGACAAGTTGCGGAGAAAGTGGAAGAAGAGCAGCTGATGATCGAAAGCCAAAAGGCCGCGGTCCCGGCCGAGGAGCCGATCGCGTCCGCCTTGCTGATCGATGATTTGCGGCTTGAGCTGGGCTATGGCCTTCTGACGTTGATCAATGATAACGAAGGCTATCGCCTGACAGATCAAATCAAGGCCTTGCGCCGGCAAATCGCCAGCGAAATGGGCTTCATCATGCCAAGTGTCCGTATCCTGGATAACATGCAATTACCCGCCAACAATTATTTACTACGGGTGAAAGAGGTCGAAGCCGGATCCGGAGATGTTCGGCCCAACAACATGCTGGTCATGGATCCGCAAGGGTTGCCAATTGACCTGCCAGGTGAAGAAACAACCGAGCCAACCTTTGGCCTGCCTGCCGTATGGGTGGATGAAGGCCAGCGTGAAGAAGCGTCTTTCCGCGGTTATACTGTTGTCGATCCGGCAACAGTGATCACAACCCATCTGACAGAAATCCTGAAAGACCATATGCCGGACCTGTTGTCATATGCAGAAACCCAAAAATTGCTCGACGACTTACCGGCCCAGCATCAAAAACTTGTTGCAGATCTTATCCCCAATCAGATTTCGGTTAGTGGTGTTCAGCGGATCCTGCAAAGCCTTCTTTCCGAGCGCGTCTCTATTCGGGATTTACCGACAATCCTCGAAGGGATTTCCGAAGCAACCGGTTACACACAGAACATAAACATGATCACGGAACATGTACGGGCCCGTTTGTCGCGGCAGATTTCCGCCATCAACTCCGCGGATGATGGCTACATCCCTTTGATCACGCTAACCCCGCAATGGGAGCAGAATTTTGCCGAGGCCATCATTGGCCAAGGTGAAGAACGACAGCTGTCCATGGCGCCCAGCCTGTTACAGGAATTTATTGCCACCGTGCGGCAGAATTTCGATACATTGGCGAGCCAGGGACATAATCCCGTTATGCTCACCAGCCCAGCAATTCGTCCTTATGTGAGATCAATCGTCGAGCGGTTCCGGCCAACGACTGTGGTCATGTCACAGAACGAAATCCATCCTAAAGCCAAACTTAAAACCTTGGCGCAAGTTTAAGGCTCACACTGAATGCGGATAAAGACATATACGGCCGCCACTATGGAAAAGGCTATGAACCAGGTACGCCTTGAAATGGGGGCCGAGGCCATCATTCTATCGACCCAGGAAACCGATGCGGGCAGTGTCCAGCTAACGGCAGCTGTGGAACAACCGGAAATGCCTCTCACACAACCAAACCCCTCTGACTGGGCGGCGAATTGGGATGATGACTGGAAGGCGGAAGCCAAACAGGTTCAGAAGAAACCGGCAAGCCCGCTGATGGCGAAAAAACCGGCAGCAGCGCCAAAAAAGGCCGTGCCGAGTTCTGCCAAGATGGATGTCCTGATACAATCCATGGCATATCACGGTATCCCGACAAGCCTGGCAGAGCGCATTTGCCGAACCGCCCTTGCCGTTGAAACCGACGATGTGACAATTGCCCTCGCCGCGTCGCTTGACAATCATTTTCGCTATTCAACGCGTATGAACGCGGGCAAGTTTCCACTCATTCTCGTTGGCCCGCCCGGTGTAGGCAAGACCCTCGCTATCGCTAAATTTGCGGCGGCAGCGAAAATGGACGATCGACGGATTCATGTCATTACCTCAGACACAAGCCGAACCGGGGCTGTCGATCAATTACAGGCCTATACCGATATTCTGGGCATCAAGTTATGGGTTGCGGAAACCGCTGCGGATCTCGCCGAGATACGGGACAAACCGGAGCTCAAGGATGGCGGTGATATTCTCATTGATACAGGAGGAATCAACACCTACGACACCGCGGAAATCGAGGAGCTCACACTTAAAATCGTCTCGGCAAAAGCGGAACCCGTCGTTGTCCTGGCTGCCGGAACAGATACCGCGGAAATGAGCGATATGGCACAAACCTTTGCCGCCCTGGGCGCCAAGCGCATGATAGCAACCCGTCTTGATACGACGCGTCGTTATGGCGGCCTTTTTACGGCGGCTGATAGCGCAAATTTAAGTTTTTCCTATACCAGTGTCTCGGCTTCCGTCGCCACCGGTTTACATACTCTTAATCCCGTAAATCTTGCCCGGCTTGTCCTCAGGGACCCAACAAAAGCCGGTCTACATAATGAATTTAACAAGGTACTCGCATGATGCAAACAGAAAGCCCCCTTCGCAATCGACCTACGGCGCATCCAGCCACGCTTGCTGTCGGCCAGAACCTCATCACCATCGCCTCCGGCAAGGGCGGCGTTGGAAAAACCGTTTTGGCGGTAAGCATCAGCCACGCGTTAGCCAATGCCGGCAAAAAGGTTCTCCTTTTTGACGGTGATGTTGGTATGGCCAATGTCGATATTCAGCTCGGCGTCATGCCATCCAAGGATCTCGCGACGGTGATTTCAGGTGAGCTTTCCATGACAGATGTGGCTTTCAAAATCGAAGAGGGCGGCTTCGATGTCATTGCCGGCCGTTCCGGCTCCGGATCTTTGGGCTCCTTGCATAAAAGCGAATTGACGCAAATCCGGGACGATATCGTCCGGCTCAGCGAAACCTACGATTACGTTATCCTCGATCTTGGCGCCGGTATCGATGAGGCTGTTCAGACCTTATCGTCTGGCAATGGTCCCAAATTGGTTGTCACAACAGGCGATCCGACGGCCCTTACGGATGCCTACGCCTATATGAAAATCATGCAGCAGAAATCTCCCGGCAGCGCAATGGAAGTTGTTGTCAATATGGCGAAATCTATGGATGAGGGCGAGAAGATCTACGAAAAGCTCAAGAATGCCTGCAGTAATTTCCTGGGTATCGAGCCCCCCCTTGCCGGGATTGTTTTACAAGATGACAAGGTTGCCTCCTCGATCCGGGCGCAATCAGGGTTACTAACACGTTATCCAACCAGTGATGTCGCGCAAAATGTTGAAGACATCGCGGCGTCAATCATGAAGGGAGCTGCGTAAGATATGCAGCACTAGTATATGAGTGGTATTCGTTCCACATCCGGCGTTCCGCCCGCTGTCTCAAGTTCCGGGCAAGCGTCTACATCAGGTCCGGACCAGGTAACGCCGGTAAGTCCGGCGCAACCCGCTGGCGGGCAGACCGGCTTGCCCGTTTCCTCGGCGCCGCCAACGGGATCTCATTCACTTGAAGCGACGTTGATTACGGCTATTGTCACCGCGAAGACATCTGGCGAAAGCGTTATCCTGCATTCCGAGTTTGGGAATTTCAGGCTGACGACAACGGTACCGCTTGCGGTTGGAAGCCAGATCACCTTCGAAATTGATGCTGTCGAAGACATCATACTGGCGCGGCTGATCTCGAAAGACGGCAAACCCTTTTCATCGCCCATCGACGTTAGGTTACTGCCGATTGTCAACGCGACTACTCCCGGTCCGGAAAATTACATTCGGGCGGGGCAACTTCATCCATTGGAGCTTAAAGCCGGCTTGCAAAACCTGACAACGAGCCTGCCTGCACCGGAACTGAAGACGGCCGCGCCGCCATCGAAAGTCTCCTCAACGCCGGCGCCGACCGTTGTACCTTCTGCTATTGACCGACCGGCGCCGTCCGTGACGGGCGGGATCTCCCCGGCTGCCATACCGGAAGTACCGGCCCGGCTCAGTAACCTGCTGGCCTATGTAAACGCCCAGCCGCCACGGGCAGCCGATCCGTCTTTCACCGCGTCAACAACAGCAGCAACGCAAAACAGTAGTGCCCGCATGTATCATATGGTATCGGCGGAGCTCATGCCGTCGCTGGACAAGGCCGCGGCTGTGACCCGGCCAGAGGGGCTCTCCCCTATAAAACTGCAAAAAATTGACCTGGTCATCCGCTCGGAACAGGCGATGACAAATCCTGTAAATCGGCCGGATATCCTGCGGGCTACGGTGATTTCCGTTCAAGCGCCGCCGGCAGCCGGCGAAAAGCAGCAGGTTCATCTCGCCACACCGCTGGGCGTCATTTCCTACAGCAGCAAATCACCCCCGGCAGTTGGCAAGACCATGGAATTTGCCGTTGCCGACAAAATCATGGCGTTCCCACTGGCCTATACGGATATCCAGCAACCGGGGGCCCGCGAGCCGCTGATGCGGGTCATGGGCGACTGGCAGAACCTGCGGCAAGCCATGAACGTTGTTGCAGTACAGGATCCGGTCTTGGCGCAATCGGTAATCAATGCGGTTATCCCGCAGGCCAACAGCCAGCTTTCTTCGGGTTTGTTATTCTTTATGGCGGCCCTGAAACTCGGCTCGGTCGAGAAATGGCTGGGACAGGATTTCAAGATGGCTCTGGAAGCCAGCGGCAGAACTGCTCTGCTCCGTGGGTTGGAAGAAGATTTCGGCACCTTCTCACGCCTGCAGAGCGATTCCGGTGGGCAAGACTGGAAAAGCCTGAACTTCCCGTTTTTTGACGGGCAGAACCTGCGCCAGATCCGCATGTTCCACCGCCAGAACCATGCACAGGACGGAACGGACGACGACACGTCCTCCACCCGTTTCGTGATTGAGCTCAGCCTGACACAATCGGGCCCGTTACAGCTTGATGGTATTTTCTCGCCGCGCCAGTTTGATTTGATCTTGCGCAGCGAACAGGAAATCCCGTCCCCCATGAAGCAACATATCCTGTCGCTATTTACGGAGAATATGGAAATCTCGGGCTTGCGCGGACAGCTCGTCTTCAAGAAGATTTCGCCCTTTCCGATCGATCCACTGGCCGAATGGGAAACCGGTGTCAGCACGGGCGACACGGGTTAGATCCCGAGATCCTTTCGCATCGCTTTTGTCAGCTTGGTCGAGACGATGGCATAGGCCTCCTGGATATAGGCGCGGATATCCTCGTCAGTCATGGCCTCGCCCGACGTCAGCTGCACCCATTTCGCCCGGGCCAGATACGGGGCCGGCACAATATGTGCCTGCTCACAAAGTATGCGGTAGGACAAATCGGAGCATTTAAAGCTGATTTTCTGTTCCTCGCCTTTCCCCCAATGGGAGCAGATGGCGAATATCTTGCCGCCAATTTTCCAGACCGATGCGTTCCCCCATTGCACTACATTGCTGACCGCCGGCAGGCCCTGGCAATATTCATCAAACTCGTCCCGCGTCATGTCTCCGCCCTCTTCCTGATTTTAGTCACCAGCGCCATTATGCCACACTTGAAGCGCGGAAGATGCTGGGCCATATTCCCCGTCACGCACCCTAGACCATAGAAAGCGCATTATGTTTGTTGTCGCGGCCCTTTATAAATTTGTCGCCCTGCCCGATTATAAGGAGTTACAGCCGGTTCTGCTAACCCTTTGTAAGGAAAATGATATTCAGGGAACTTTGCTGCTGGCGGAAGAAGGAATTAACGGCACCGTCTCCGGCTCGCGGGAGGCCATCGACAGATTACTGGCCTTTTTAAAAGCTGACGAACGATTCGCACAATTGCAGCATAAAGAGGCCCTCAACGAGCAACAGCCCTTCTATCGCATGAAAGTCCGGTTGAAAAAAGAGATTGTCACCCTGGGCGCGCCCGGTGTTGATCCGCGCCATACGGTGGGTAATTATGTCAAACCGAAAGACTGGAATGCACTCACTGCGGATCCGGACGTCTTGCTGATCGATACGCGCAACGACTATGAGGTGGAAGTCGGCACCTTCAAAGGCGCCGTCAATCCCGAGACCAAGACCTTTCGCGAGTTCACGCAATTTGTCGACGAGAAGCTGGACCACAGCAGGCACAAGAAAGTGGCCATGTTCTGCACCGGCGGCATTCGCTGCGAAAAATCCACGTCTTACTTACTGTCGCAAGGCTTTGACGAAGTGTATCATCTGGAAGGCGGTATCTTGCAATATCTGGAGGATGTGCCAAGGGAAAACAGCACCTGGGAAGGTGAGTGTTTCGTCTTCGACCAGCGGGTTACCGTCGATCATGACCTGAACAAGGGCTCCTATGATCAATGTTATGCCTGCCGCTATCCGATCACGGAAGCGGACAAGAAATCAGCCCTGTATGAAAAAGGCGTCTCCTGCCCGCGCTGCCATGACAGCCTGACCGATGCGCAACAACAACGCTTCACCGAGCGGCAGAAGCAAATTGAGCTGGCCGCCGCCCGCAATGAAATCCATATCGGCAGTAAAGACTGACCTCCGGCACCCTTTCGCTATTTGAAAAACCGGCGGCGTTCAATGGCCAGAATCTCGTCGTCGGCCCGCGGCAGGCCCCGCCTGATTTCCCGCCGGGTCACACCGATATCCTTCAAGGTTCGGTCACTCGCCCGTAACAAGTGCCACTGTGCCGCCCGTGCCCGGCGCCAGCGATGAAATTTATCAATCAATCCAGCTGGAAAAACTGAAAACTGGCTGTTATCAGCTTTCTCACCATAAGCTGGGGAGGCACATTGCCCGCAATGCGTCTTTCCTAAAATGTCAGACATGACGTTTCTCCAATTTCCATAAGGAATGTTTTCCTGCCTGCTCCAATATTTGGGAAGAAAGATAATTCAATCAAACGAATAAATTTGACTCTATTGTTCAGTTTTTCTAAATTATCCCCATGACCATACAACCCGACATATCCAAACAACCGCATTTGCCGTCGCTGGAAATCGACGTTCTGAAAACCTTTGTTGCCATTATCGAGACCGGCAGTTTCTCAAAGGCGGCGGAGCGGGTGTTTCGCAGCCCGTCTGCTGTCTCCATGCAGATCAAAAAGCTGGAGGCAGTGCTTGAGCGCCCGTTATTTCAACGCGATACCCGCTCGCTGACCGTCACCGCAGACGGGGAGATGCTGTTAAGCTATGCCCGTCGCATCCTTTCGTTGAATGACGAGGTTGTCAGTCATTTCACCTTGCCGGACATGAGCGGTACGGTGCGTCTGGGAGCGGCCGAGGATTATGGCGCCCGGCTGCTGCCGGTCATTCTCCAGCGGTTCGCCAAAAGCCATCCGAACATTGCCGTTAATGTGGTCATGGAAAGCGCCAATGCCATGATGAAAAGTCTGGAAGAAGGCCAACTTGACGTGGTGATGATTACGACATCCCATCGCCAGCCCCCGATGCCGGGAAGCAAAATATTGCTAGAGGAAAAACTGGCCTGGGTCGGATTAAAAGGCGGATGCGCCTATGATCGCGACCCCCTGCCGGTTTCCCTGTGGGAAAAAGGCTGCGCCTGGCGGGACACGGCAGTTGGCGCGCTTGAGGCATCGGGCCGGGAATATCGCGTTGCCTATCAAAGCGCACAGACGCAGGCCCAGCGTGCCGCCATTCTTGCGGATCTGGCCATCGCCCCTTTCGCCGCTTCCCTGATCGAACCGCCCCTGGTCAAACTGGGGCCAGAGTGCGGCTTGCCGGAACTCGACAATTATCAGGTCCGGCTCATGGCAAATCCCACCCTTGATCCGGCGGCGCAAGCGGTGTTCAATCATGTGGTCGCCTGTTTCGAGGCGTTCAAGGCCGGGGAGCTGGAATGCATTCCGGGCTAACCCTGACCTTCTGATCCACCCCTGCTTTAGGCACCGCCGATCAGGTTCAGTTTGGCGAGTTTACCGAAGGATGCGGCGGGCTTGAAGCTTTCAAACGAACCGCTTTTCATGATATCCGCCATGGAATCAACCAGCGCCCCGTAGGCCACCCGTGATAACGCCGATCCGGCGCTGACCCGTGTCACACCGGCCTCCTGCAACTCCTCCAGGGTGACACCGGGCAGACCGATGCCCGCCACCACATTCACCGGTTTCGACACCTGACTGCAAACATGCCGAATGGTATCCAGATCCGGCAGGCCGGGCGCATAGAGCACATCGGCCCCGACCCGCTCATAGCCCTGAAGTCGGGCCAAGGTATCATCCAGATCAGGACGGCCATGCAGGTAATTCTCCGCCCGCGCCGTCAGCATAAAGGGCCGGTCCAGCCCCTGTACCACCTCCACCGCCGCCGCGATCCGCTCGATGGCAAAGTCCTGCTCATACAGCGGATTGTCAGGATCACTGGTGGTATCCTCGATGGTGCAACCGGCAAGGCCTATTTCAGCCGCCATGGCCACGGTTTTCGCCACTTCTTCAGGGGAATCACCATAGCCGTTTTCCAGATCCGCACTGACCGGCAGCGAGGTGGCGGCGATAATCTCGGCCGCATGGGCCAAGACCTCATCACGCATCACATCCCCGATGGCCAGCCCCTTGCCGCGGGAAAAGGAATAGCCGGCACTGGTCGTCGCCAATGCCTCCGCCCCCAGCGCCGCCACCATCTTCGCCGACCCCACATCCCACGGATTGGGCAAAAAGAACGCCGTCCCGCGCCCATGCAACGCCTTAAACGCCTCCGCCTTTGCAACAATATTCGACATGGCCCTGATCCTCTCGCCTATTTGTTCATGTTTTGTTCAGTATGAAGCGGGACGGAGAAACACACAAGAGGAAAAGGCAACTGTAACTAGGAATTTTGGCTCTGCAGGCCGCGGCGGTAGAGGTCGATGGCCAGGTCGTCGATTTGTTTTTGCTCGGCCCGCTGTTCGGCGAGGCGGGCGCGTTTGTCGCGGACATCGAGGGCGACTTCATATTTCTTCAACTCGCGATAGCAAAAAGACACTTCGTCTTTCAGGACAATAATTTTCTGCGAGATTTCCGAAATGCTGGTTTGCAGATTTTCCAGCCGCTCCTTGGCGGCGGTGGCATAGTTGGAATAGGCGAAGTTAATATCCGGATCCTCGGCGGCGATCTCCTGCTCGCGTTGTTGTTCGCGTTGCAGGTCGGTACGTTGCGCCATAAAGCTGTCGCGCATTTGCTCCATATCCGTGAGTTCCCGGCGTTTTTCGTCGAGTTTCCATTTATGTAGCCGGATGAGATTGCTGAGACCCTTCATAATCTATGCCGTTTCCAGTTGGGGGACCGTGTCCAGAATTTCCGCCAGTTGTCCGTAGCAATCGGCGAGGCTGGTGCGGTCGGTTTTTTGCTGGGTCATAAAAGTTTCCAGCAAAGGCTGATAGTGAATGGCTTCATCGACCAGGGGATCCGTGCCTTTTCGATAGGCGCCCAGGCGGATCATCTCGGCCATATCTTCATATGTGGACAGATATTGCTTGGCCTTGGTGATAATCTGGTTTTCCCCGTCCGTATTACAGCCGGGCATGGTCCGCGAGATGGATTTCAGAACATTTACGGCCGGATAACGGCCGCGCTCGGCGATTTGTCGTTCCATGACAATATGACCGTCGAGAATACCGCGCACCGCATCGGCCACCGGTTCATTATGATCATCCCCCTCAACCAGCACGGTGAAAAGACCGGTAATGGTGCCCTTGCCGGCACCGGGTCCGGCCCGCTCCAGTAACTTGGGCAGTTCGCTGAACACGGTCGGCGTATAGCCCTTGGTTGCCGGCGGCTCACCGCCGGACAGGCCAATATCCCGCTGGGCCATGGCAAAGCGGGTGACACTATCCATCAGGCACAGCACATCCTGTTCCTGATCGCGGAAATATTCGGCCAGCGATAACGTCAGATACGCCGCCTGACGGCGCATAAGAGCGCTTTCGTCTGACGTCGCGACCACCACGACACTGCGTTTCAAGCCTTCCTCGCCCAGGTCGTCTTCAATAAATTCCTGTACTTCGCGGCCCCGCTCACCGATCAGGCCGATGACGTTCACATCCGCCTCTGTATTGCGGGCGAGCATGGAGAAGAGAACCGACTTGCCGACACCGGAGCCTGAGAATATCCCCATGCGTTGTCCGCGGCAGCAGCTGACAAAAGAGTTCAGGGCGCGAACCCCGAGATCGATTTTACTGCCGACCCGCTGGCGGGCATGGGCAGGCGGCGGTGTGTTTCTGAAGGGGATGCGAATTTTGCCCTGCTTCAAAGGCGGACCGCCATCGATGGGCTCGCCCATGGCATTGACAACCCGGCCAAGCCAGCTTTCATCTGGATAAATCACCGGATCCTGCTCGGCGACCTCGGCCTTGCAGCCGATACCGATACCATCCAGTGCCGCGAACGGCATCAGGAGACTGCGGTCATTGCGAAAGCCGACAACCTCGCATTTGACTTTCCCCCCGTCGCGGGCCAGCAGGTTAACCCGGCTGCCAATACTCAATTGACGCTGGATACCGCCCACTTCCACCAGGAGACCCTGGATGGCGACAACCCGGCCGTAATATTGGATGGATGAGATCCGCTCGATTTCAGAAATAAGGCTCTGCACTTAAAAAGCACTCCGTGCTGCGTATAATCATTCTTTAATGTTCGTTGGTAACCTGCATTGTGAACAGGATCATTTAACGTTTGGTAAACACAGAAATATTTTAGTTAATAAAGATAGTTAATTTTTGTCTTGGGCTTTAACCATTTGTTAAGTTAAGTTGTTAATAATATTCGGGTACAGGAGGTCCAGCTTATGCGGGTTTTATTGATAGAAGATGATAGTTCCATGGCAAAAGGCATCGAATTGATGCTCAATGCCGAAGGGTTAAATGTTTACACCACAGATCTCGGCGAAGAAGGCGTAGATCTTGGGAAACTCTATGATTATGACATTATTATACTGGATTTGGGCTTGCCCGATATGTCCGGATATGACGTGTTGAAGAAGCTAAGAACAGCGAAAGTCACCACACCGATTTTAATTCTGTCCGGCATGTCCGAGCCAGATGACAAAGTGAAAGGTTTGGGCTTTGGTGCTGACGATTATTTAACGAAGCCTTTTAACAAAGATGAACTTGTCGCGCGAATTCATGCGATTGTTCGCCGTTCGAAAGGCCATGCACAATCCACTATCCTGACCGGTAAACTAACCGTCAATCTTGATTCCAAATCAGTTGAAGTCAGTGGCCAGCGCCTGCATCTGACAGGCAAGGAATACGGGATGCTGGAACTGTTGAGCCTGCGAAAAGGCACAACCCTGACCAAGGAAATGTTCCTCAATCACCTGTATGGGGGGATGGATGAGCCTGAATTGAAAATCATTGATGTTTTCGTCTGCAAGCTGCGCAAAAAACTGGCGGCGGCCACCGCAGGGGATAATTATATTGAAACGGTCTGGGGACGCGGCTATGTGCTTCGGGATCCCGATGAAGGGTCAATGGTCCAGGCGAAAGCCAGCTAAGACACTTTTGAACCAACCAATTTCAAGGCGGCGGTATTTTCCAATACCGCCGTTTTTTTATGGGCATGGCAGGGTCGGTTTTTTCTTATACGGATTTTCTATCAATAGGCCTCATTAATATAAATTCCATATTAATTAATTTCACGAGCTACCTCTCCGGCCCGGTCCCGCTCTCGCAATAAAAACGGGGCGCGTCCTCCTTAAGAGAACACGCCCCTGAATTTTCAGGCTCGGTAACCGCAGGTCCTACCCCGTTGCGGCCATCAACCCACCGGAGGCGGAGGAATAGACCCCGCGCAATCCTTCAACGGGTTTGAACTGGTCACAAATCCCCAGCACCGTTTCTGCCCCGCCCAAAAAGAGGGCTCCGTCATCGGCCAGGATACCATGGATCTGTTCAAGCACCTGCGCCTTGGTTTCCTTGTCAAAATAAATCAGAACGTTGCGGCAGAACACCACATCGAAATGCCCCAGATCGGTCAGGCTTTCCAGAAGGTTCTTATGCTGGAACTTGACCATGGCCCGGATGGAGCTGTCGATTTGCCAGATCTCCCCGGTTTGCTGGAAATATTTAACCAGGAGCTGGATCGGCAGGCCCCGCTGGACTTCAAACTGGGAATACAGACCGGCTTTGGCCTTCTCCAGCACTTCATTTGAAATATCGGTGGCCATAATCTCAACCCGCCATCCGGCCATTTGCGCCGCCTGTTCAGACAGCAGCATGGCGAGGGAATAGGGTTCCTGCCCGGTTGAGCAGGCGGCATTCAAAATCCGCAGGGATTTCTGCCCGGCCCGTGCTTCCAGAAGCTTGGGCAGTACCTGATCTCTAAAAATATCAAAGGGCTTGGTATCGCGGAAAAAGAAGGTTTCGTTGGTCGTCATCGCCTCAATGATTTCCGAGAGCAACCGCTCATCGCGATGCCGCCGGATCTCTTCGGCAAGATCTTCAAGGCTATCCAGTCCGCGACGTCGGGCCAGAGGCACGAGGCGGCTTTCAAGCAAATAGACTTTTTCTTCCGTCAGGACGAGACCTGAGCGCTGGTGAACAATTTCACCGAATAGCTGGAAGTCCTGGCTGTTCATGCGGGCCTCCCTGAAAGATATCCCTCAATTGACGCAGAAATATCCTGCAACGGGACAACAGAATTACAGACGCCGGCATTGGCAACAGCCCCCGGCATCCCCCAGACCACACTTGTTTCTTCATCTTGGCCAATCACGATTGCATTTGCCTCCGCAAGTTTTTGACAACCCTTAAGTCCGTCATGTCCCATTCCTGTCAGGATAACTGTTAGTACACGGTTACTGTAAACAGACAGTAAACTTCGCAACATCGGATCCACAGAAGGCCGGCAGAAATTTTCCGGCGCATCCTGGTTCAATCGAATGACGGTATCATTCTCTTCACGCTGAAGGGTCATATGCCAATCGCCCGGCGCCACATAAACCCGGCCGTCGACAACCCTGTCGCCGTCCTTGGCTTCGACAACTTCCTTGTCATAAATCTTGTTCAGATGCTCTGCCAGCAACGCCGTAAAGGTTGCGGGCATATGCTGGGTTATGACGATGGGCAGGTTGGTTTTACCCTTCAAATCCTCGAATAGCTTGAACAAAGCCTGCGGACCGCCCGTGGAAGACCCGATCGCAATGATCTTCGGCGGTAGAATAGCCGACGCAGGGCGTAAAGTGATTGGTTCGTTTGAGCCAAAAAGCTTCGGCTCGCTCACCGGCGCATCCGACTTCGCGGCCACAGGTCTCAGGACAGACTTGCCGGTCGTTTCCTCACGGCTCCGTCGCGCGGCGCCCAAAACCCGAACTTTTTCGGTCAGGCCGCGCTGAAACGCTTCCTTCTCGTCATTGACACGGGTTGATTCCGGTTTCGCAATATAATCGGCGGCCCCCATGGACAGCGCCTTCAGGCTGACATCCGCATTCCGCCGGGTCAGGGTCGACGCCATAATCACCTGCAGGTCGGAATCCATTGCAATCAGTTGCGGCAATGCTGTCATGCCATCCATTTCCGGCATTTCTATATCAAGGATAATGATTTCGGGTTTATAGATTTTGCAATCCCGAAGGGCTGCCACGCCGTTATTGGCGCTGGCGACAACCTGAATATCGTCTTCCATATCCAGCCATCGGGTCAGAAACCCGCGGATTACCGCAGAGTCATCAACGACCATGACACGGTAGGGATCTCGAGCCATCGATGCCGGTATTGGGGATCTACTAAGTTGACTCACTTACAGCACTCCTACCTGCGAGAATTTCGCCTCAATAATCGCCCGATCAAAGGGTTTCATAATATATTCATTGGCACCCGCCGAGATGGCTTCGCGAATATGGGCCATGTCGTTTTCCGTTGTGCAGAAAATCACGACCGGATCTTCACCGCCCTGTTCCTGTCTTAAGGTGCGCAGGAAATCGATGCCGTTCATGACCGGCATATTCCAGTCAAGCAAAATGACATCTGGCATATTTTCATTGCACGCATCGAGGGCGCATTTTCCATCTTCAGCTTCCGAAATTCCAAATTTCAGGTCTTCCAGAATTTTTCTCGCAACCATCCGAACGACTTTGGAATCGTCGACTATCAAACATGAAGGCATAAATATTCTCCGATTTTCCTATGCGGCAATGGCAGAGTTACCTGCGAAATTCAGCAGGCGATCAATTTGTAAAATAACCAGCAACTTGTCTTCTAAACGGTAGATGCCCGCCGAAACATCGCGCCACCGGGAATCCAGTGTAACGGGATTTTGTTGCAGGTCATCGGGGTTCAGTTCCAGCACTTCCCCCACATTGTCGATGAGCAGGCTGTAGGGTTCACCCTGGCTTTCAACAACGACACTCATGCCGCTCTCTCCCTCGGGCAAATCCGGTAAACTCAAGCGTTTACGCACATCAATCGCGGTAACGATCCGTCCGCGCAAATTCAGGACACCGGCAACTTCCGGCGACGACAAAGGTATTTTTGTCAAGGCCAGGTCACGCAGGACATCATGGACTTCCAACACGGGAATCCCAAAAAGCTGGTCTGCTATCTGGACAGTTACATATTCTTGTAAAATTTCGTTATTCATCCTGCGGCTCCACCTGCTCCTATTGTTTGAGAAAGGACATTCATGAGACTGTCCCGATCAAATTTGGCGACATAGTCCGTAAATCCAACATCCCTGCCCCGATCAAAATCCTGTTGCCGGGTATGGGAGGACAAGGCGACAATGGGCGTTTCTTTCCACCTGTCATCGCGTTTTACCTGTGTGGCAAATTCGAAACCGTCCATTTCCGGCATTTCGACATCACTGATAATAATGTCATAAGAGTTCCCTTTTTCCCGTAGTTCAAGGGCATCGGCACCATTTTCCGCCGTACTGACGGCATACCCGGCCGCTGTTAGCAACGGCACCAGCATATTGCGGAAGAAGGGACTGTCATCAACCAACAGGATCGATTGTTTTTCATCCGCTTCTCCGAAGGCACGGGAACTCCCGTTTTCGAACCAGTTTCCAAAACAGAGCTTTAGATAATATCCGACATCGATCAGATCCGTCGCCTTGTCGCGGACGACTGCACTTCCAATGAGGCCTTCCTTGTCGGAGGTCATCTCAACGTTCAATTTGTCTTCAACGATATCAACGATCTCATCGACGATCAGACCCATAGTCCGGTCGTCATCACTGAAGACCAGAACGGGCTGGCGGCCGGTTTCAGCAATTTTTGTCGTCTCATCGATGATTGTCAGAGGCATCAACTGGCCACGATACTGAACAACCATTTTGTCGTCGGCAGTCTCTATGGTTTCAACGTCAATTTCCTCGAGACGGGCAATGAGCGAGAGAGGCACCGCTTTCGGCTCCTCACCACCGGCACGGAAAACCAGCAACGCTGTTTTTTCTTCCATTTTCGCACCCAAATTCTCTTCTTCATTGATCTGGTGTTCAGCGCCGACCGCCGCCTCGCCGGAGGTTGCCGCGATACCATTCGGATCCAGGATCATGATGACGCTGCCGTCACCCAGAATGGTATTTCCTGAGAAAATGGACAGATGCTTGAGAATGGGAGCAATGGGTTTGACGACAATTTCCTCTGTGTCGAACACCCGGTCAACCACGATACCAAAGGTATAATCGCCAACCTGCGTGACCACGACAAACTCTTCGGGTCCCTTAACTTCGCTTTTGTCTGCCACTTCATCCGCCGCTGTTTCCAATTTCAGGATATCGTTCAGATGAACAAGCGGTAACAGATGATCGCGCAGACGCAGAACCGGTGAATCATTGACCATCTCGATTGTATTATCTGCTTCCTGATCGGTTGATGCACGAACCAGCTCAACCACACTTGTTTGCGGAATGGCAAATCGCTCGGCACAACATTCAACGACCAGAGCGGAAACAATGGCCAGGGTCAGTGGGATCTTGATGGTAAAGGTTGATCCCTCGCCTTCCTCGGACGTCAGGGCAATGGTCCCGCCGATTTTCTCGATATTGGACCGAACCACATCCATGCCGACACCCCGACCGGAAACATTGGTCACATGCTCGGCAGTTGAAAAGCCCGGACGCATAATGAAATTCTGTATTTGCTGGCTCGACATGGTTGCAAGTTCGGCGTCTGTCGCCAAACCGTTTTCCAGAACCTTTTGCTTGATCTTTTCAGCGTTCAACCCACGACCATCGTCCGTGATGGTAATGATGATATGTCCACCTTCATGATAGGCATCAAGAACGATCTTGCCGGTTTCCTTTTTGCCGGCAGCCGTACGATCCGCCGGAATTTCCAGGCCATGATCGGCTGAGTTCCGGATCATATGGGTCAGCGGGTCCTTGATCAGTTCCAGAACCTGCCGGTCCAGTTCCGTCTCCGCGCCATGCATGACGAGATCGATTTTCTTTTCCAGCTCATGGCTGAGGTCGCGCACAATACGGGGCAGCTTTGACCAGGCATTGCCGATGGGCTGCATGCGGGTTTTCATCAACCCTTCCTGCAATTCCGTCGTGACATGGCTGAGCCGTTGCAAGGGAACCGTGAATTCATTGTCATCCATGCCGCGAACCATCTGTAACAGCTGGTTGCGCGTCAGCACCAGTTCGCTGACCATAGTCATGAGATTTTCAAGCATATCGACATTCACGCGAATGCTCTGATTGGCGAGGCTGGATTCTTTTGGTGCGCCGTCGCTGGCTTTGGCAGCTGGCTTGACGGGCTCTGGCGGCTTCACAACTTCTTCGGGGCCGGGCGCGGCATTAAAGGCCGCTTCGAGCTCCTCCATTGAGACCTCGCCAGGTTTCAAGTCACTCGCTTCAGCTGTATCGCTGACATCATCCGGTCCGTCTGCTGCAAGAAAGGCCGCTTCCAATTCAGCTTCTGTCGCCTTGCCGCGGGTATCTTCCTCCGCAGCCGGTGCGGCTTCCTCCGCTTTGACTTCCTCGACCTTTCCGTCTTCCGGCCCGAAAGCGACATCATTGAGACGCCGGATCAAATCCGCGTCATTGCCCTCAGGCTCGCCTTCCGTCTCTTCAATAACTGCAAGGATGTCCTTGATCACATCCATGGCTTCAAGGATGATTGTCACCACATCGGACGTGACCGTCAATTCCCGGTCGCGGATCTTGCCAAGAACGTTCTCTCCGGCATGGGCGACGGCTTCCAAACGGGGCAGGCCTAGAAACCCGCAGGTTCCTTTAATGGTATGGACGAGGCGAAATATATTGTCGATTTGGCTTTCGTCACTCGGATCTTGTTCAAGCACCACCAGGGAGGCATCTACAATTCCAATATTTTCGTTGGTTTCCGTCAAAAACTCACTTAACAGATCATCCATGGCGCTGTTCTCTCCATATACTTGGCTACTTGGTCGTAGCACTAACACTCTTCATACTCTCAAGCAGAATGCAGGATATAGGTTAACAAGCGGTTACAAACCCACGCCTATGGCCGGATTTTTTGACGGATATTGAATTCTAGATAATTTTGTCGAAAATTTTTATCAAAAACCGGACAGTCCCCCGCCCGATTTTCTACTCTTGGTCAAAGGACCCCGAATTCCCGATTTAAGCTATTCGATCAGGCCGCGCGGACCGACAGGACAACTTCACTTTCATCCATGCTGACGATGTCAAGTTTGGCCCCCGTATTCTCAACAAGCGCCATTATATAATATGTGCCGACATTTTGGGCGGTCAGGGCCGCATCGTCATAGCCGTTCAGCAATGCCGTTGTTACCTCTTCGCGCAAACCCGCCCGCGGGCCATATGCCGTGTACGTGAAGGACCAGTCACGCCCGGTTACAGATCCGTCTATGGATAACTCTCCGCCGCGCGGCAGGGCACCGCTGGCCAGAACCACAAGGTTACAGATGATCTTGATGACATCTTTAGGCAGATTTTCGGCGCCCCCCGCTTCATCGGGCCAGGTGAAAGCGATTTTGCCGTAGGACATGAATTCGCGGCACAGGGTGCGGGCTTCCCTGAGGGAGATCTCCGGCCCCATGCCCCCGGCCAGGCCAAACGCAAGCCGGTAAAACTGCAGACGGGCGGAAGCTTCGCTTGCACTTTGGCTGACCAGCTCAAGCGCCTGCTCGCGCATGTCCTCATTGCCCTCATCCTGCAACAGCTCAATACCATTGCTGACCGCCCCGACAGGGCCGATAACATCATGGCATAATTTCGAACTCATAAGGGCTGCCAGTTTTAAATCAATCATACTCTCTCCAAAAATCTGCGCCCGTGATGGGGGCGGAATATCCTGTGTCGTCTGTGCGACAATTATGTATATTATTTATGCAACAATCCGTCAGGTTATGTTAAGAGAAAAAATCATGCTCTCATTTTTTTCACCAGGTCAATATGTCCGTCACCCACAGGAACCGGATTGGGGGATCGGGCAGGTGCAGTCGTCTGTTGCGGACCGGGTAACAGTTAATTTTGAGCATGCGGGCAAGCAACTTATTATTGCCAGTCTGGTGGAACTCCAGACCATCAGTGCTGAAGAAGCCCGTGCGAGCCGCGGCGGTAAGAGTAAGGGGTAAGAGGATGTCATCGGGTAAAACGGTTTTTGCTGTGCCTAAGGCACCGGGACGCGGGAAGCGCAAAGCCAGGTATGAGCGCAAGGGTCGCCAGGTCGATCCGTTTGCGGCGCGGGAGATTGCGACGCTGCTAGGTGATCGCTCCCGCCAGAGGGATCTGTTGATCGAGCATCTGCATTTGATTCAGGATACATATGGATTTCTGTCGGCTGCCCATTTGACAGCCCTGGCCGATGAGATGCGGATGGCCCTGGCCGAGGTTTATGAGGTGGCGACCTTCTATCATAACTTTGAGGTGGTGAAAGAGGTGGGCGCCGCCCCCGCGGCACTGACTTTAAAGGTTTGCGACAGCCTGAGTTGCGAGATGGCAGGAAGCGTGGCGCTGCAGCAGGAGCTTGCGGCAAAATATGGTGCAAGCCTACGGGTTACCCATGGTGCCTGCATGGGACGCTGTGAATGCGCGCCTGTCGTCCGGCTGAAAGACCGGTATGTTGAAAATGCGACCGTGGCGGATGTGGAAACGGTTGTTGAAGCGGCCAAGATCAATGCGCCCCTTGCCGAGCTCGATGCCCCCTCCTTGAAAAGCTATCAGGATGCCGGCGGCTTCAAAGCGCTTATGGGCCTGCGCTCCGGTGATCTGACAGCGGAGGCAATTATCGAAACGTTGAGCGATGCGGGACATCGCGGCCTGGGCGGGGCGGGTTTTCCCCATGCGCTGAAGCTGAACTCCGTGTTGTCCGTACCGGGGCCGCGCTATATGGCGGTCAATGCCGATGAAAGCGAGCCGGGCACGTTCAAGGACCGGTATTTTATGAACACGAACCCCTATCCGTTTCTGGAAGGGATGCTGATTGCGGCACGGATTGTCGAGGCCGAGGCAATTTACATCTTCCTGCGCGATGAATATCCGGAAACCGCTCACCTCCTCAGCCATTGTCTGGCCCAGATCCGCGAGGCTGGCCTTGATGACGGACGGACCATCCATCTTCGCCGCGGCGCCGGCGCCTATATCTGCGGGGAAGAAAGCGCCATGCTGGAGAGTATTGAAGGCAAGCGCGGCCTGCCGCGGCACAAACCGCCCTTCCCGGCCCATGTGGGCCTGTTTGGCCAGCCAACCCTGATCAATAATGTGGAAACCCTGTATTGGTTGCCGGACATTATCAACAAGGGAACGGCCTGGTTCAAGGACGGGGGCCGCAATGGCGGCACCGGCTTTCGCACCTTTTCCTTATCCGGCCATGTGAACAAGCCCGGCGTCTATATCACACCGGCGGGCATCACGGCGCAGGAGCTGATCGACGAGTTTGGCGGCGGGATGAAAGACGGCCACACGTTTCGCGCCTATTTACCGGGCGGTGCCTCCGGCGGCATCCTGCCCTCCTCCATGGCTGATATCCCGCTGGATTTCGGCACCTTGGAAAAATACGGCTGCTTTATCGGGTCCGCCGCCGTGATCGTGATCTCCGATCAGGACGATATGAAAATGATCGGGCGCAACCTGATGCGTTTCTTTGAAGACGAAAGCTGCGGTCAATGCACCCCCTGCCGGGCGGGTACGGAAAAAGCACTGCAGCTCATGGACGCGAAACAATGGGATGCGGACCTGCTAACGGAGCTGAGCGATTGTATGCGCGATGCGTCCATCTGCGGACTGGGACAGGCGGCACCGAATGGTCTCCTCTCGATCCTCAAACATTTCCCGGAGGATGTGCAATGAGTGACATCATCTCCTTTATACTGGACGGCAAGACTGTCTCCGCGACTACAAACGACTCTATCTGGGACGTGGCGAAGCGCGAAGGGACAAAAATCCCCCATCTCTGCCACACGGACCGTGTTGGTTTTGAGGCGGACGGCAACTGCCGGGCCTGCATGGTGGAAATTGAGGGCGAACGTGTTCTTGCGGCCAGCTGTATCCGGACACCGACCGAAGGTATGGTGGTCAATACGGCCACCGACCGGCCGACCAAGGCCCGGAAAATGGTGATGGAACTGCTGATCGCCGATCAGCCTGATCGCGCCGCTACCTATGATACGGACAGTCATTTCTGGCAAATGGCTGATCAGCAGCAGATCAAGGATAGCCGGTTTGACGCCCGAGACATGCCAGGCGATGATCTATCCCATCCGGCCATGGCGGTTAATCTGGATGCCTGTATCAACTGCAACCTCTGCGTCCGGGCCTGTCGTGACGTGCAGGTCAATGACGTGATCGGCATGGCTGGCCGCGGTGTGGGCTCGAAGATTGTCTTTGATTTTGACGATCCCATGGGGGAGAGTTCCTGCGTTGGCTGCGGCGAATGTGTGCAAGCCTGCCCGACAGGGGCGTTGCTGGAGAAAACCGTTGTTGGAGATACGCGGATCGACCGCGAGGTTCACAGCGTCTGCCCGTTCTGCGGTGTGGGCTGTCAGCTGACCTTTAAAATCCGCGATGACAAGATCCTGTATGCGGAAGGCCGGGACGGTCCGGCCAATGAGGAACGGCTCTGTATCAAGGGCCGTTTCGGCTTCGATTATATCCATAATCCGGAGCGCCTGACCACACCCCTTATACGTAAAGAAGGGATCGCCAAGGATGACGTGGCCACGCTGGATCCAGCCAACCCACTCACCCATTTCCGCGAAGCCAGCTGGGAAGAAGCCCTTGAACTCGCCGCGAATGGCTTAATCCAGGTCCGCGAGACAAAAGGCGGCAATGCCCTTGCAGGATTTGGCTCGGCCAAGGGCTCTAACGAAGAGGCCTATCTCTTCCAGAAACTGGTGCGTACGGGCTTTGGCACCAACAATGTCGATCACTGTACGCGGCTATGCCATGCCTCGTCCGTGGCGGCCTTGCTGGAAACGGTGGGTTCGGGAGCGGTCTCGGCGCCGTTTAATGAAGCGGAAAATGCCGAGGTGATCATGGTCATCGGCTCCAACCCGACCATCAATCATCCCGTAGCAGCGACCTTCTTCAAAAATGCGGTTAAAAAGGGCGCCAAGCTGATCATCATCGACCCGCGCGGTCAATCGCTGTCCCGTCATGCAACCTATATGCTGCAGGAAAAGCCCGGAACCGACGTGGCCCTGCTCAACTCCATGATGCATGTGATTGTCAAAGAAGGTCTTACGGATAAAGACTACATCAAGAACCATACCGAGAATTTTGCCGAGCTGAAAGCTCATCTGGACGGGTTCAGCCCCGAAGCCATGGAGAAAGTGACCGGTATCGATCCGGATCTGATCCGCGACGTGGCGCGGGAATTCGCCACGGCCAAATCCTCCATCATATTCTGGGGCATGGGCATCAGCCAGCATGTGCATGGCACGGACAATTCCCGCTGCCTGATCAGCCTGTCCCTGATGACCGGACAGGTCGGGCGCCCCGGAACCGGCCTGCATCCCCTGCGCGGTCAGAATAACGTGCAAGGGGCTTCCGATGTGGCCCTGATCCCGATGTTCCTGCCCGATTACCAGTCAGTTGAGGATCCCGTCATTCGGGAACGGTTCGAGAAATTCTGGAATGCCGATATTGATCCCAATAAAGGCCTCACAGTCGTTGAGATAACCGAAGCCGTGCATAAAGGGACAATCAATGGCATGTACATCATGGGTGAAAACCCGGCCATGTCGGACCCCAATGTCAGCCATGCCCGCGAAGCCTTGTCTCTGCTGGATCATCTGGTGGTGCAGGATCTGTTCCTGACGGAAACCGCGGCCTATGCGGATGTGGTGCTGCCAGCTTCTGCCTGGCCGGAAAAAGATGGCACTGTTACGAATACCAACCGGCAGGTACAAATGGGACGCGCCGCTGTTCCCATGCCCGGCGACGCCCGTCAGGACCTCTGGATCATTCAGGAAATGGCAAAGCGTCTCGGGCTTGACTGGAACTACGGTCATGTCAAAGAGGTGTTTACGGAAATGACCCAGGTAATGGGAAGCATCAAGGGCATCAGCTGGGATCGGCTGGAAAATGCTGATGCGGTTATCTACCCTTGCGAAAGCCCTGAAGATCCCGGGCAACCGCTGATCTTTACAGAAAATTTTCCAACGAAGAATGGCCTTGGCAAATTTGTTCCAGCCAGCCTGATCTCACCGGATGAAACACCGGATCAGGATTTTCCGACAGTTCTCACGACGGGACGCCTGCTGGAGCATTGGCATACCGGCTCCATGACCCGCCGCTCCGAGGTTCTGGATGCGGTTGAGCCGGAGCCCATTGTCCATATGGCACCGGGCATGATGGAAAATCTTGAGATCCTGCCCGGTGACCTGGTTACCGTAAGTTCGCGTCGTGGCCAGCTCGATATCAAAGTCCGCGCCGATGGCGGTGTGCAGAACGGCATGATTTTCATCCCCTTCTGCTACGCTGAGGCTGCGGCAAACCTTCTGACCAATGACGCGCTCGACCCTTTCGGAAAAATTGCCGAGGTCAAATTCTGCGCCGTAAAGGTCGAGAAGAAAAAAATGCCGGAATTGGCAGGAGATCTCTAAAATAATGACAACAAAAATCGGCATACTGCAAACCGGGCATCTTGACGGATATCTGGGCGAAACCTATGGACAATATCCCCAGATGTTTCAAAACCTGCTGGCATCGGAACCGTTCGAATACCGAATATACAAAGTTGTGGACGGAGAGTTCCCTGCGAGCCCGACAGAGTGCGACGGGTGGATTATCACCGGCTCCAAGCATGGTGTATATGAGGATCATGACTGGATAAAACCATTGGAAGAATTCTGCCGGAAACTTGTCACCGGCAATCAGCCAACAGTCGGCATTTGTTTTGGCCATCAAATCCTGGCGCAAGCCATGGGGGCCAAAGTCGGTAAGTTTGAAGGCGGTTGGGGCGTTGGCCTGAAAGAGTATGTTTTAAGCGAAACCGGTGAATCAGTTCACCTTCTGGCCTTTCATCAGGATCAGGTTCTGGAACAGCCCGAAAACACGGACATTCTTATGTCGTCAGATTTCTGCCAGTTTGCCGGTTTAAGATATTCACCTACCTGCTATTCCATTCAGCCACATCCTGAACATACCATTCCTTTTATAACTGATCTTATAAAAGTCCGACGTGGTAAAGCGGTGCCCGACGATGTCGCCGATGCCGCCTTAGCCAAACCCAATGAGCCGAATGATCAGGCTCGGTTTGGCCAAATGATGGGGGACGTATTGGACGGCAAGTTACGTCTTTGACTTTCCCCGGTTATTCATGACTGAACCTATTCAACGACAGCTCTTTCCGCAGAAAACCACGCCCAGATTAATCCTCCTGCGGTTAGAGCAGCGGCTACCATGAAAATGATTGCGTAGCTCCCGGTCAGAGCGAATAAAACGCCGCCAATGGCCACGCTGACGGTACCGCCCAGCAATTGTGAGGTCATTAATATACCGCCCGCCTGGCCATGCTTTTCCAGCGGCACTGATGCCATGACCGGACGCCGGCCGGCGATAAACAAGGCACAATTGGTAATCCCCCAGGCAATAAATCCCGGGATAAGATATAGGTAGCTTGCCCCGGACATAAAATATCCCACCCACATCATCCCCAAAACAGTGAGGATCAAACTGATCAATAGAACCGGGCGGGCGCCTATGCGGTCAACAATCATCCCTGTCGGAGTACCGGTCAAGGGAGCCATGCCAACGGCGGACAAAAGAATGATCCCTGCCATTAACGGGCTCAGTTTCAGAATATCCTGCAAGTACAAAGCTCCGAAAATGACAATACACATTTGATTGAACTGGGCGATGAAGATGACGAAGTTGCAAACGGAAAACGTCCCATTGTTGAACAGATCCAGTTCCATCAAGGGATTTTTCTTCTTGTTCTCGAGAGAGATGAAAACCCCGATGACACCAACACCGCCGATCGCCATTCCAATTATGACAGGACTGGTCCAGCCCCAATCCGGGCCCTGCATAAGGGCAAAAACGATTAACCCCAGCCCGCCGACCAGGGCCAAAAGACCCGGATAGTCAAATGCTGTTGTTTCTTCATCTTTCTCGATATCCCGCCAAGTACTGAGAACAATAATTGCAATTGCAATCATAACCGGAATGTTAATCCAGAAAATCCAGCGCCAGGAAAATAGGTCTGTAAAGAAACCACCGACAAGCGGGCCAATGCCCAGGAAGAAAGTGCCGACAGCACCGTAAATGCCCAGAGCCAGACCGCGCTGTTCAGCCGGGAAGGTGAGGGTAATCATGGCAAGTGAAACGGGGAAGATTATTGCAGCTCCGGCACCTTGAAAAATACGGGCGGTCACCATTTCAGCGCCGGAATCCGCAAAACCGCAGGCAAAGGACGCAGCGCCAAAAACTATCATGCTAAGGGTAAAAAGATTTCTAATCCCAAAAATGTCGCCGAGTTTGCCGCCGACCGCCGCAAGTCCGGTAAAGACCAGAAGATAGGCATTGATCACCCAATGGGATAACGAATCAGAGAGGCCTAGATCATTTCGTATGGTCGGCAGGGCAACACCAACAACGGTTTCATCCAACAGGATAATTCCCATGACGCCTCCCATGGCGCCAAGGATCCACCATTTGCGCATGTCGTCACTTATCATCATGCCCCCCTTTGAGTGTTATGCTATTCCTTTTTGAAACTGGAAAGCCGCTCCTCTTCCCCACTTGCTCGGCCCGGGCTGTTGTCACGTTCAAACTGGAGGCCCGCCTTCAAGCCAAATTCCTGCCCTTTGTTGAGCAGCATCTTGTCGGCCCGCAACGTATGCCAGGAGTTTTCAACCATATCCCGCGCGAGCTGGAGTACGGTTTCCGATAGTATGGGATCCGGCACACATTTATTTGCAAGGCCGATTTCAAATGCCTCCTGACCGCCAATGACGCGCCCTGTGTACATCATTTCCTTGGCACACTGAATGCCAACACGGCGGGGTAATCGCTGGCTCATTCCCCATAGCGGTGTTAGCGCCCATTTTCCATGGGTATCCGCGAATTTTGCCCCCTTTCCGCACACCAGCAAATCACAAGCGAGCGCAAGTTCCAATGCGCCCGTGTAACAATGCCCGGCGATCTCGCCGATAACCGGTTGCGGTAAATCCTCAATCATTTCAACAGTTTCCGCTTGAAATGCCGGATGAGGTGCTACGTCACCCGCCTGCATGGCCTTTAAATCATTTCCTGCGGAAAAGGAGCGCCCATTGCCCCGCAGAATGACACATCCAATGGCATCAGATTGCTGCCGCAGCGCGTCGATATGGTTGCGCAATTCAACGAAAAGCGACGGACTCAATGCATTGAGCGCCTCTGGTCGATTGAGGCTGACAATTGCGATACCATCTTGATCTTGCCGTGTTACCAGATCTGCCATGATGTTTTCCTTTTTATTATTTGTTAATCAGGACTTGGTCCCGGCCCCAGCCCGGCGACCCATAAAGCGTTCCCGATAGAATGTATAAACGCCACTGCCTACGATAATCAGGCTGCCAAAAATTGTCCACTGGTCCGGAATGTCTCCAAAAACGATAATACCAAGTATGATGGCCCAGAGCAGGATCGTGTATCGAAACGGTGAGGAAAAACTAATGTCGCCGACCCGCATGGTCATAACACTAAACAGATACCCAAATATGACGAAGACCGCAGCGCCGGACAGCAAGAATAGCCCTTCCGCAGTTACCGGTTTCCATTCCATGGTAAAAGACAGAACACCGCCGACCGTCAGAATGGCAATTGATGTTAGTAAGGACACGAAGAGCGAGGGCACGGCCTGGGAGAGCTGGCGCGTTGTTATATCCCGCAACACAATGAAAAAGACGGCGGCAACGGCCCAGAGTGAAAATTCGTTAAACCCGTCGGATCCGGGACGGACGATAATAAGCACCCCGATAAACCCCACAGCAATCGCCAGGTATCGCCGCCAGCCAACAGCCTCCCGCAGGAACAGCGCTCCGGCGAGTGTCACCGCCAAAGGCAACGCCTGCAAGATGGCTGTCGCATTGGCGATCGGCATATTAAAGAGGGCCGTGAGAAAACAAACCGTTCCCCCAATTTCCCCAATCAGTCGAAGGACCAGCGTTTTCCTGTCCGCCTTGGGTATCCGGAATACAAATGCCTTGTTATATGCCGTTAACGCGCCGAGCAGGATTGTCGTAAAAATACCCCGCAGGAACATTGCCTGAAACATGCTCAGATGCTCGGCGGCAAGCTTCATGGTGGTATCATTGAGGACGAAGGCGGCCATGCTGATGGACATGTAAGCGGCGCCGCGCATATTGTCGGAAAGTTGAATTGTCATACAGCCATTAATCTCGCAATCGGCGCATAACCGCAAGCTCTAACCTGCTAGCTAATGTCGCGTAAGAAAGGAACAGAAGCACCAAGAACCATGTCACGTTTTTCAGACCACGGAGAGTGACCGCACCCCGCCAACAGGAGTTTCTGAAATGATCCACCTGTCGCGCTTTCAATTGTCTCGATTTGCGCAAGGGTTCCATAATTATCGTCGAGCCCCTGAATAACAAAAACCGGCACCGAGATGGCGGGCAAATAGTTTTCGATATTCCAGCTTCGAAATGCCGGATCCAGCCAGGCATCATTCCATCCGCGAAAAGCAGTCTCCGTATTCATTCCATGGAATTTTTCAAGCTTGGTTTTCAAGTCAGCTTGATCATATGCGCGTTTCGCAAATCGAATTCCCTGTACGGAAATATCTTCGCAATAGACATGCGGCGCCATGGCAATCACGGCGCGTGGTGCCGGCAGCTTGGCTGCTCCCGCGTAAATCAGAGATATGGAGGCACCGTCTGAATGGCCAACCAGGGCAAAATTCTCGATTTCGAAATGCGCCAGGATTTGAGGCAGCATCTCTGTTGCTTCGTGTTGCATGTAATCTAAGGGGCGTGGCAAGTCGCAAGGGCCCGAGCTGCCATATCCCAACCGGCTATAAACCAAGCCGGGACTTCCCGTCATCTGGCAAAGCTGATCGGGAAAATCTTTCCACAATGCCGCACAGCCGAGGCCCTCATGCATGAAGACGAGAGTTGGACGACCGTGTTCAGAGGCGGCAATCAGTCGATATTCAATTGCCGACCCTGAAATATCTGCAATATCCGTCTTTATCGCAACGCTCACGATTTCCGGATCATGTTGACAATGCCCGAGAAATCCGCGGCCTCTCCGTCGCCGGATACATAATTTTCGTAAAGATCCATGGCCGCCTTACCCAGCGCTGTTGACGCCCCAAATCCCTCAGCTGCTTCCTGACTGAGATGCAGATCTTTCAGCATATTCTGCGCCGAGAAGCCAGGTTTATAGTCATTGTTCGCCGGACTGGTTGGGACCGGCCCCGGAACCGGGCAGTAACTGGTCAGGGACCAGCATTGACCGGAGGCCGTAGAGACAATATCAAACATTGTCTGATGTTCCAGCCCGAGTTTTTCTGCCAGGACAAAAGCTTCGCTGACACCGATCATGGAGATGCCGAGGATCATGTTATTGCAGATTTTTGCTGCCTGACCATTTCCCGCTCCGCCCGTGTGAACGATATTCTGACCCATCGCAGACAGAATTGGCTGGGCCATGGTAAAAGCGGCACTTGTTCCGCCAACCATAAAGGTCAGGGATCCAGCCGCAGCGCCGCCAACACCGCCGCTCACCGGTGCATCTACCATATGCATTCCGGCAGCCGATGCCGCCGTTGCCGCCTCGCGGGCCGTTGCCACATCAATCGTTGAGCAATCAATAAATAATGTGTCTGCATCCGCCGCCGCCAAGATGCCCGCATCCCCAAGATAGACCGCTCGCACATGATCGCCCTTTGGCAACATTGTAACGACGACGCCAACACCCGAGGCGGCCTCAGTCGCGGTCGCACAGGCTTCAGCGCCCTCGGCAACACAGAGTGCCACAGCGTCAGCTGATAGATCAAAAACTTTGACGGAATGGCCGGCTTTTAACAGGTTGAGCGCCATTGGCCCGCCCATGTTACCGACCCCAATAAAACCAATTCTGGCCATTTTCAGTCTCCTTTGTGACCGGCTACGCCTTCGCGCAGCCGGACGCGTGATTGAGGTGGGTTATTTGAAAGTCGGAATGCTGAACTCGGCGCCCGCCTTGATACTGTCGGGCCATCTGGAGGTAACCGTTTTCACTTTCGTATAGAAACGAACGCCTTCCGGTCCATGCTGATTATGGTCACCGAAGGCAGAGTTTTTCCAGCCACCGAAGCTATGGAACGCCAACGGAACAGGGATCGGCACATTGACACCGACCATGCCGATTTCAACATTATTGGAGAAGGCTCGCGCGACATCACCGTTACGAGTAAAAATGGAAGTTCCATTTCCGAATTCGTGTTTGTCGACCATTTCGACGGCTTCGTTGAAGGTCGGAGCACGAACAACAGATAAAACAGGGCCGAAGATTTCTTCCTTGTAAATCCGCATATCCGTTTGGACATTATCAAACAGACAGCCGCCCATGTAATACCCGTTTTCATATCCCTGCAGCGAGAGATCCCGACCATCAACAACCAGATCCGCGCCTTCTTCAACACCGAGATCCACATAGCCTTTAACCTTTGCCAGATGATCTGCCGTCACAAGCGGTCCCATATCGCCATCTGCCGCACTTGGCCCGACTTTCAATGCCCGCACTCTTGGCGAGAGCTTTTCGATCAGTTCGTCACCCGCGCCGCCAACGGCCACGGCAACGGAAATCGCCATGCAGCGTTCGCCTGCAGATCCATATCCAGCGCCGATAAGGGCATCAACGGCTTTATCCATATCCGCATCCGGCATCACCAGCATATGGTTCTTCGCGCCGCCCATGGCCTGCACGCGCTTGCCTGCCTCTGCTGCCCGCGCATAGACATATTTTGCAATGGGTGTTGATCCAACAAAGCTGACAGCTTTTACACGAGGATCATCGAGGATGGTGTCCACGGCCAGCTTGTCGCCATTTATCACATTGAGAACACCGGCTGGTGCGCCTGCTTCAAGCATCAGCTCCGCCAACTTCATGGGCAGCGACGGATCTTTCTCAGATGGCTTCAGGACGAAACAGTTACCGCAGGCAATCGCAACAGCAAACATCCACATGGGAACCATGGCGGGGAAGTTAAACGGTGTGATACCGGCGACAACACCCAAAGGTTTCCGCATGGAATACATATCGATGCCGGACGAAACATTGTCAGAAAATTCGCCTTTTAACAGATGAGGAATACCGCAGGCAAATTCCACGACTTCCAGCCCGCGAATGATTGATCCCTTGGCGTCTGAATGAACCTTGCCATGCTCACTGGAGAGCAACGCCGCCAGTTCTTCGATATTCTCTTCGATCAGTTGCTTGTATCGAAACATGACGCGAGCCCGGGTAATCGGGGATGTGTTCGCCCATTCATCTGCAACAGCCTGGCTATTGGCGATTGCCGCTTCAACCTCTTCAACTGTGGCCAACGGCAGGTCAGCCATATGCTCGCCCGTGCTTGGATTATATACCGGGCTAAACCGGCCTGATTTTCCGGCGATATATTGACCACCGATAAAATGTTTAAGTTGTTCTGTCATTGGTTCCGCTCCCAGAAATAAAATTATCTTATCCTCACTTTACATAGGTAAAAATGCAAAGTATCTAGATAAGAATGCACAATCCCTGTGCACAAATACACACTGGGAGATTACCTATCTTTGACTGGAATGACGTTCGTTTCTTCCTCGAGCTCAGTCGCAAAGGTCGCCTGACCGAAGTCGCCAAGGCGTTAAAAGTTGACCACACAACGGTTAGCCGCCGGGTCCTAGCCCTTGAGGAAAAACTCGACACGAAACTGTTTGAAAGCACGTCACGCGGATTTGTTTTAACCCAAGCGGGGGAAAGATTGTTGCCGCAAGCTGAGGCCATGGAAAGCGCGTCGGCCAGTATTCAGGAAAACATCAGCGGTGAAAATAAAACCCTGACCGGCACCGTGCGATTGGGTGTACCGGAAGGATTTGGCAGTCAGTTTCTTGCCAAGGAACTCGCTGCATTTCAAAACAGGCACCCGGAAATTGAACTTGAATTTGTCGCCAATGACCGGTTTGTCAGTTTGTCAAAACGTGAAGCGGATCTTTCCATTACACTTGCGCGCCCCCAATCGGGACGCCTGATTTCCCGCAAACTGACAGATTATCGGTTGCGGTTATATGCGACAAAAGACTATTTGAAGTCGCACGCGCCGATTAATTCAATGGACGATTTGCAGGACCATAACTTCATCTCCTACATCGATGAGCTGGTCCCGGATCCGCAGCTCCTGTATCTGGAGGATGCCGTCGGAACACCGGCAGTGGGCTTAAAAAGCTCCAGCATTGTTTTTCAATTTCAGGCGACATTGGCCGGTGCAGGCGTCAGCATTCTGCATTGCTTCGTCGCCGATGAATATCCGGAACTGGTTTGCTTGCTGCCTCAGGAAATTGAAATTCAAAGGACTTTCTGGCTGAACACGCCCGAGGACATTCATGACCTTGCGAGGATTAAGGCGGTCAGCGAGTTTTTAAGCGATGTCGTGAAACGCCAGCGTAAAAAACTGATGGGCGAGAACTAACACTAGCACTTGCCTGTTTTGGCTGATATAATGGCTCCATGATACTCTTGTTCAACAATGTGAATGACCAACGAATTATGAGCCCGGCTCTGTAAGCTGGGCCGGGAATAAAGGTTGTGTCACAACCGCTTCCATAAGATCTCATTTTTTCACATTACACTGGATATGTATCATGTCTTCCATGACAGCCCTTAATACCCTGCCGCTGGTAAGCGATAACAACTTACAATCACGCCCTGTTCGTTTCTATATCACGGCGGAAATCGACCCTTCGGTGCTTCCCCGTATCCTCGAAAATTTTGCGCTTCGAAACCTTGTCCCGAGCCATTTGCAGGCACGGCGGGAAAATGACTATCTTGATGTATCCCTGACGGTCACCGGACTTAGCGACCAGGAGGCCGCACATTTGGAACTTCGATTACAGAATATTCTGCCCGTTCAAAGCGTGGAAATGGATCGGCCCTGAAATAAAATTCACTTTCCTTGTGAGCTGAATTCATTTCCATATGTATGCAGGGATGTAAAAACCGGAGTTATTTCTTGCTTTTCTCATCGGCTTCAGCATGCTGGATATAGTTCGATCTTGATCGAAGCAATTAATTAAGAAAAACAGATAACATTCGTCACACGACCCACTTCCATCCATGGGACAAATCCTATTAACGATCCAGCTGTAAACAGAATACGGGAATATTTTCTTCTGGGCCTCCTCGCCTTGCTATGGGGTTCTTCCTATCTGTTCATCCGTGTTGGTGTTGAAACAATTCCGCCGGCAACACTCGTGACCCTTCGGGTCGGCATCGCCGCCCTCGTCTTGCTTGTCGTGATTAAGGCCCAGGGATATTCCCTGCCCAAGGATTTGGGCACCTGGAAGAATTTGGTAATTCAGGCTTTCTTTAACAGCTTTGGGGCCTGGGTCCTGCTTGCCTGGGGCCAGCAATATGTTGAAAGCGGATTGGCCGGTGTTCTTAATTCGACCTCGCCAATTTTCGTATTCTTCATAACCTGGATCGTCACACGGCATGAGACGGTCTCAATTCGAAAGGTTTTGGGGGCGTTTGTGGGATTGGGAGGTGTGATCCTGATCATTGGTGTTGACGCTCTGCAAAATCTTGGCCAGCAGGTATTCGCCCAACTGGCAATCCTCCTCAGCGCCATGTTCTATGGCTATGCGGCGATCTTTGGCAAACGGTTCAGTCACTTGCCGCCAACCGTGACAGCGGCCGGTGTTATGGTCTCAGCGTCAGTCGTTCTTATTCCGGCCAGCTTGATTATTGACAACCCCTGGACCTTGTCTCCGTCCCTTCTCTCCCTAAGCGCCGTCGGCGCCCTTGGTGTGTTTGGGACCGCCGTTGCCCTGCTGCTGTATTTCCGGCTCATCCATACGCTGGGGTCGCTGGGAACCGCCAGCCAGGCCTATTTGCGGATGGGTGTCAGCGTTCTTTTGGGAATCGTTTTCCTCGGAGAGGAATTCTCTCTCGTGGTTGGGATCGGCTTGCTAACGGCGTTTTTGGGTGTTGCCCTGATCAATATGCCCGGCAAAGGCAAATAGAGACCAGTTACGCCAGCCGCTTTTTCGCCTCTTCCAGATCTTCCGGCCGATTGATATTGAAAAAAGGATCTCCTTCATGATCCCCCCAGACAACATTTACCCGGTTATACCGATCAGCGAATACCAGTATCTTTCGTAAATCCTCTTCAACCAACGCAATGCGCAAATCCGCCGCCAAGGACAATGGCCATAAAGCGATAACAGGGTGGACCCGACCAACTGACTCTGCCATCACAATGGTCTTTTCCGGCAAATCACCGAGGCCGGTCCGCAGGCGTGAAACCAAATCCTCTGGAATAAAGGGGGCATCGGTTGGCACGCTCAGCATATGGCTCGCCTTGCTCCCCATATTAATATAATACTCTAAACCGGTTAAAATACCAGATAAAGGTCCCGCGAATCCCTCTACAGAATCCTTAACAGTTGGTATTTTAATATTTTCAATGACTTCAGGATTAATATTAATATTCAATATTAAATCAGAAACCTGGGGCGTCACTGTTGAAACGATCCGAGTGAGCAGGCTTTGACCCGCTATCTCCTGCAAGAATTTCGACCCGCCCCCCATGCGTCGTGATTGCCCTCCCGCCAACAGCACGGCGGGGAACAGTTGATCTGGAGCAGTCATTGCGCGGCCTTTCGCTGGTGTTTCGAGCGTTCTTCGGGGATGGCATCGGGGTCCGTATCATAATTCAGCCGGCCTTCACCGGAGAAACAGATAAACCGCTTTCCCTTGGCACGGCCAATTAGGGTCAGGCCCGCTTGCCGGGCCAGGTCGACACCCCAGGCTGTGAAGCCGGAACGGGATATGACGATGGGGATCTGCATCTGCACCGTTTTAATCACCATCTCGGACGTAAGCCGGCCGGTGGTATAGAATATCTTGTTCTTCGATGGGATACCGTTTCGCCACATATATCCCGCTATTTTATCAATGGCATTGTGTCGCCCCACATCTTCCATATAAACCAGCGGTTTGCTCCCTTCACATAAAACACATCCATGGATGGCTCCCGTCTCCAGATACAAAGAGGGTTGCTGGTTAATTTTGCGGGAAAGGTCATATATCCAGGACGTATTGAGAACGGCGTCGGGATCGAGAGTAATGTCCTCGAACTTTTCCATGACATCTCCAAACACAGTGCCCTGGGCACAGCCGGACGTCTGGGTTTTTTTCTTGAGCTTGTCTTCAAAATCCGTTTCACGTTCCGTCCGCACGACGACAACACCCAAATCGTCATCATAATCAACACCGCAAACACGATCATCCTGATCCAGCATATTCTGGTTGAGCAAATACCCCAATGCCAGATAGTCCGGGTAATCGCCGATGGTCATCATGGTGACGATTTCCTGCGTATTCAGAAACAAGGTTAGCGGCTTTTCGACGACCACCGGCAAGGAGACCGAAGCGCCGGTATGGTCCACACCAGAGAGCGTCTCACTCAAATCCTTAGCTTTGGGGTCCGGTGATATGGTGAATTCTTTCATGTTCCTATAATGGTAGGATAATTGTCGCTGTAAAGACCGAGTTCGCTTTCTCTTTGTTATTTTTGATTTTTAAACTCAAAATAGTGACAGATGAAAATTTATCGATATGGTACAGCGCATCTTTCGGATCGGAATTTTGAGGACCGGCATTATGGATTTAGATCGCCCTGCCCTGACGCAGGCAATTACAGAGATGGCTCGACTTGCCGGGGACAAGATCCTCACCATCTATAATCAGGATTTCGATGTAAAAACCAAATCTGATGCTTCCCCGGTAACAGAGGCGGATGTGGCCGCGGAAAAAATTATCCTTGATGGGTTGCGGGCATTAACGCCTGACATTCCAATTCTCGCTGAGGAAAGCGCCGCGGCGGGTGATATTCCCGATTTATCCGGCGGGGTTTTCTGGTTGGTCGACCCGCTGGATGGCACCAAGGAATTTGTCCATAAACGCGGCGAATTTACGGTCAATATCGCCCTTGTCGAGCAGGGGAAACCGACCATGGGCGTTATTCATGTACCGGCCAAAAACACGTCCTATTTTGCCGAGGGTCCGGGGAAAGTCTGGCGGCAGGATGGCGACGCGGCTGCCCGGCCCATCGCCACACGGACCGCTCCTGACACCGGATTGACCGTCGTTGCCAGCCGTTCCCATCGAACAGCGGAAACCGATACTTACATAGAAAAATTTGAGGTGGCCGAACTCATATCCGCCGGCTCGTCATTAAAACTTTGCCTCGTTGCGGAAGGCGCCGCAGACCTGTATCCCCGCTTTGGCCGCACCATGGAGTGGGATATCGGCGCGGGTCAGGCCATCCTGGAAGCTGCAGGAGGCCGCGTTGAGACCGTAGATGGCGCGCCCCTGCTTTATGGCAAGGACGGCCATGACAACCCTTATTTCATCGCAAAAGGCCGATCATAAAAGACGTCAAGCGTTGACGTCGATGACCACACGGCCCTTGATTTGGCCTTTGATGATTTGTTCTGCCAAGGCCGGCAAATTGCTCATGGGCTCAACCGTAATCATGTCATCGAAAATGGATTTATCCAGGTCCTGAGCCAATCTTGCCCAGGCTTCCTGCCTGATCTCTTTCGACGCCATGACACTATCAACACCGATCAGGGAGACACCGCGCAGGATAAAGGGAAGAACCGACGTCGGCAGATCGGTTCCGGCCGCCAAGCCAACCGCAGCGACAGCCCCGCCATAATTCAGTTGAGCAATGACGGAGGCAAGGATACTGCTGCCAACACTGTCAATGGCGCCGGCCCAGCGTTCCTTGTCAAACGGACGCCCTTTGCCCATTGTTTCTTCCCGGCTGATCACCGAGGAGGCACCGAGTTTTTTCAAATAGGCGTGTGTTTCCTCGCGACCACTAGAGGCAACCACCGTGTATCCCAATTTCGCCAGCAACGCGATAGCAACGGACCCGACGCCACCTGCGGCACCTGTTACCAGTATTTCCCCTTTGTCAGGCGTTATCCCTGCCTTCTCCAGCGCCAGCACACAAAGCATTGAGGTATATCCAGCCGTCCCGATGGCCATGGCTTCCTGCATGGAAAACCCGTCAGGCAACTTAATCAGCCAGTCGGATTTCAGTTTTTGCTTCTGGCTGTATCCACCCCAGTATAATTCGGAAAGGCCAAATCCATTGACCACGACTTTGTCACCGGGCTTGAACTCATCGGAGGCACTTTCCAGAACGGTTCCGGCCAAATCAACCCCCCCAACCATCGGCAACCGCCGGGCAATTCCTTTGCCGGATACTGCCAGACCGTCTTTATAGTTCAATGTCGAATAGGATACCTCCACCAACACATCATTGTCCGGCAAATCGGCGATTGTCAGATCCTTGATGGAGGCTTGCTGCTTACCATCCTTGTCCTCAATGACCATGGCTTTGAATGTATCACTCATGAATTTTTCCCTGTTTTTGATTATTCGATTTGGCCCCTTATAAACCGATAAAGCACCCCGGCGAAACACAAAAAAGCGAGAAACAATTGATTGTTAATCATTATAAGCTAATGTTAACCCATGAGGAATTTTTTAAGCCTCATCGTCGCGTAACCAGAAATGGAGATTATTTATGCAGGAAATGGAGAAAAAACTTAATGGATTTGTTCTGACCACGGCCGAAATATTGTATCATCTGCCGGATTACCCAGAACTGCTGCAAACTTATATATGGCAGGAATATGATCAGGCTCCGTCTTATCCCACTTTAAAGAAATTCCTGGATTTTTGGGAAGCCAAACTCGATGGACGTCTTCATTCAGTCCGGGTCGCGTCCAACAAACTTATCTATCCAAATGAATTCCGGTTTGCCGACACAGAATACCAGATTCACTGACGATCACTCCGCAATTTTTTGATCGAGTAGTTAGACATGGAATTGAGACCCTCCGATTGCTAGACTAGGGTATGGAAAACATTACTCTTCACGTCTCATAGGTCCATGGCTGAAATCAATTTGTCAAATCTCGCGCGGCTTAAGCCTGCGACAATACCCCAAATTAATCCGCTGCCTGAATATCTCGCAACAGATCGTCTTCATTTAATTTATGAAGATACTAAATCTGTTCTCCAGGTGCCCTGGATGGGGGTCGTCACCATGGCATTCGCCCATTACCAGAATTTTTATGACACTCTTTGGGGCGGTCTGCGAGACCTGGCCGGCAGTGCCGAATTCATCGCAGCGTGCCGCGCCTTACGGTCGCATACGGAACAGCAGGCAACAAGCTTCGGATCTGCACGGATTTCTGATGACCTCAAATCCATGGGCTATTCTGACAGGGAAATTGACGATGTTCGGGAACAAATCGAGATTTTTTCCCATGGGAATATGCCCTATGTGCTGATTGCCACGGCGGCCCGGCTATTGCTGGAAGATTTCTCATTATCCTCGACGAAATTATGCACACCGTTTAAGGGCCGCCATGGTCCGACTACGTCAAACCACCTGACATTGATCGAGGCACATCATGCAGACGCACCCACCCTATCGGTTTATGAAGATATCAAAGCGACCCTGGGGTTACCTTTTGTGAATACGGATTATCGGGCGCTTGCCCGTTGGCCAAGTTACTTCCAGCTCGCCTGGAGCAATGCCAAGCCGCATATCCAGACTGCCGCTTATGAGGACGCTGTCACCTCAATCCATGACGTTGCCGTCAAGCAGGTGCTCTCCTTGCCCAACCCGGCAGGACTATCTGCAAAAAGCCTGAAAGCGGCGGCGGCTAAAGACGCACCGATTGAGGAAATACGGGAAGTTGTCCGCCTTTTCCAATGGCTGCTTCCTGGACTGGTCACCAATATCGCCTTGATGCAGCACCAGCTCAGACTATGATCAGAGGACAACCAATAACCAAAGGGTAGCCTTATGCAGCTTGATATGCTCGACCATGTGAATATTCGAACCGCAAACCTGGAAGAGATGGTCGACTGGTATACGGATATCCTGGGCATGACATCGGGAAAACGACCATCGTTCCAGTTTCCGGGCGCCTGGATGTATATGGGCGACAACGCCCCGGTGCATCTTATTGGCGTTACCGAGACACCGACCCACGAGACGCTGCAGATTGAACATTTTGCTTTTTCCGCCACGGGATTACCGGGCTTCCTCGAAAAACTGGAGCAAAGCGGGGTCGATTACGAACTTGGCCGGGTGCCTGAATTCGAGATCCTGCAAGTCAATATCTTTGATTATGACGGCAATCATATTCATATCGATTTTGTCGGGCCGGAAACAGATGGGCTGCCTGTGTAATCCGCCTAGCGCATCAGATCTTCTTCAAAGGGAAATTCCGAAAGCAATTCTATGCCGGTCTCAGTAATCAGCACCTGCTGTTCCAGCTTGACGCCTTCAGGACCGTTTTCTTCACCGATATAGCTTTCCATGCAAATGGTCATGCCAGGTTCCAGGATGCCGTCATATCCGGCATCCGCGTAATCCGCATGGTGATATAAATACGGATACTCACCGGTCATGCCAACCCCATGGGACGAGAGATAATATCGGTTGGCGTGGTATTTTTCCGGGATATTCCAGGCGGCATCCGCATACTCCTTGAAACTCATCCCCGGATACAGAATGCCCATATTGTAATGCACCTGCTCATGCGCCGTCTTGTAGAGGTCTCTTTGCGCCGGACTGGGTTTGCCGGGCCCGGCATGAAAGGTGCGGGAAAAATCTGAATAATAGCCAAAGCAACCAACCACGTCCGTATCAAAAGCGACAAGCTCATTTTCGCCGATCACCTTCGGGCTTGATTCCTGAAACCACGGATTTGTCCGGTTTCCCGAGCTGAGCAGCCGGGTTTCACAATAATCCCCGTTCTGGGCAATCACGGCCTGATGCATCACCGACCAGAGCTGATTTTCCGTAATCCCCGGACGAATGGCAGCCCGCAGACTGGCCATGCCGGCTTCCGTCGCCCGGAGAGACGCCCGCACGCATTTCAGTTCTTCAGTGGATTTTATGGCCCGGGCGCGTTCCAGCGGCTCCTGCGCGTCGACCAGATTGAACCCCGCAGCGCCCAGCGCAATGATGGCGCCTGCGTTCAATCGTTCCATGCCAACCGTGGCCTTCGGCCCCACCAGCGCGTTAAGATCGGAAGCCATTGCCGCCGCCCAGGCTTTTTCCCGTTCCGCGATTTGATCGCCCGCAGCCACAAAGCTCGCCGTGATGGCCGGACGAACCTCGGTAATCGTCTCTATCCCGTCCGCCAAATGCATACATCCGGTAAATTCATACAGAATGGCCTCTTTCGCCGTCAGGAGGAGATACCGGGACGCCTCGTTGCGGGCCGTAAAAACCTGCATGTTCCGGGTATCCGTGGCATAGCGGATGTTGACAGCATCGGAAAGAATACAGGCGTCGATTTCCCGTGCGGCCATCTCGGCACGCACACGTCCAATTCGATACGCCCGGACGGCCTTCACATCAACTTCTTCTGCATTGGGGTCCCGGTCATAGGTTGCAAAGCCCACTGCCTGCTCTTGATCGCCATGCCAGTCAAAGAATGTCATTTTTGTCCCCTCTTTCAGCTTAAATGCGACCTAAGCATGAAATATCTCCTTACCTTTGCCGGATGCCGACATCTGTTTCGGCTGGAACGACATCCTGCCCCGGCCAAGACCTTCTTGTTTTCTCTTCTTGCAGACGTATACTGAGATAAATGGGTCACGTTCCATCAATCAACGAGAACAAGGACAGGTAATCGAATAAAAGGCCTGTTCCTAAGTCAAACCCGCAGGAGATGCATTCCATGAGCGACGTTACACAAATTGTTATTCGCGAGCTGCCAACGGACAACTTGCGGGCCGATCATTTTGAAACACGAACGGCCGCCATGCCGACAATTGAAGACGGGCAACTCCTGGTCCGCACAATCCTCATGTCACTGGACGCTGCGAACCGGGCCTGGATGCAGGGCGCCACCTATCGCGAAGCCGTCAAGCCCGGCGATGTGATGCATACCTACAGCATTGGCGAAGTGGTGGAGAGTAAGGCCGATGGTTTTTCACCCGGTGATATTGTCGCCGGTGAAGGGGGCTGGGCCACCCATACGGTCATGAAAGCTCGCGCCGTCGCGAGAATTTCAGACTATCGTCCACTGACACATCATATGTCCCTGCTGGGCATCGCCGGAAAAACCGCCTATCACGGGCTGATGCATATTGGCGAGCCGAAAGCCGGGGAAACGGTTGTTGTCTCCGCCGCCGCCGGATCCGTTGGTATCTTTGTGGGTCAGATTGCAAAGGCCGTGGGCGCGCGGGCTGTCGGCATCGCCGGGGGCGCTGAAAAATGCGCCTGGCTCGTCGATGAACTCGGTTTCGATGCCGCCGTCGATTACAAATCCCCAACCTTTTTCAAGGACCTGCAAGCCGCCTGTCCGGGTGGCATAGATGTGTATTTCGATAATGTCGGCGGCAAGATACTGGAAGCGGCCATGTTCTTGTCCAATCTCAAGGCGCGCATTGTATGCTGCGGCGCCGTTTCGCAATATGATACGGCGGAGATGACGTCCCCTAAGGGTGTCCCCGGGTTGATCGTTGTCAAACGTCTTAAGATGCAGGGCTTTATCGTCATGGATTTCGGCGATCAGGATGCAGCCGCTCTGGCGGATTTATCCAATTGGTACAACTCCGGCCAGATAAAGGTGGTGGAGGATGTGCTGGAGGGACTGGATGCGGCACCGGCCGGACTGGTCGGATTGCTGAAAGGCGAAAACCGCGGCAAAAGAATGGTGAGGGTTGCACCTGATCCCAGCTAGCACTCATCACACCCTGCCCAAACAAGAGCAAAAAAAGGAGTAGGAAAATGACCTTGGAAATCACCCCGTTGGACGCTTCCTTCGGCGCCCGGATAGAGAATATTTCCCTGTCCGGCCTAAAAGCCAAACAGGTATCGGCGTTATATGAGTTGTGGCTGGAATATGGTTTGCTGGTGTTTCCTGGCCAAAATCTTACCCGGCGCGAACAAATCACATTTGCCCGCCACTTCGGCAAGCTGGAAGTCAAAATGGTGGAGCTAAGCAATGTCAAGGAAGATGGTAGTCTGCGTAACGGCAAAGACGATGATATGGTCAAGATCCTCAAAGGCAATATGGGGTGGCATCAGGACAGCACCTATCTATCTGTACAAGCGAAAGGCGCCGCGTTTAGCGCCCATGTGGTCCCGACTGAAGGCGGCGAAACCGCCTGGTCGGATACCGCCGCGGCTTATGATGCCCTCGATGACGAATTAAAAAAACGCATCGATGGATTGTCCGCCTATCATTCTTTACATCATAGCCAGCAGAAAGCCGGCTTCACCCACAAGGCCAAAAAAGACAGTGAATATTCCGGCTACGGCCTGGGCAGGCAGAAACCACCCTTGCGTCCTCTGGTCAAAACCCATGCTGAAACCGGCCGTAAAGTCCTGACCATTGGCCGTCACGCATACGGGATCCCGGGTCTGGAGGAGGACGAGTCTGAAAAACTGCTGTCGGACCTGGTGGATTTCACCTGTCAGGCGCCGCGCGTCTATCAGCATAGCTGGACGGTGGGGGATATTGTCCTGTGGGATAACCGCCGCCTTATGCATCAGGGCTGCCCCTGGGATATGCGCGAACGGCGGGTCATGTTGCATTCCCGCATCGCCGGTGACCCCGTCGCAGAATTTGCCGCCCCGGCGTAACCAGCCGCTAGGCTGTATGGCGCCGGTCCAGCAGCCAAACCGTAACGGCGCCCATCAACGACATCAGGGTACAAAGCAGCAAGACGAACAGCAGGCCATAGGCCCCCTTTTCTCCAATGACAACGGCGCCGGTCAAGGTGGTCAGCAGCGCACCACCGCCAATGGTCAATGCCCCCGCGAGGCCGGCGGCGCTGCCTGCCAAAGCCGGTCGCAGGGATAGGATACCCGCATTGCAACTGGGCATGGTCAGTCCGTTGCCAATCCCGACAAAGACCAGCGCACCGAATAGGGTTCCCACGTTCAAATGCCCGGAAGCGACCAGTATCAGCGCTGCGATCACTCCGAAATTACCGACAATCCGCCCGGTAATCATCATGGTTGTCAGCGGAAATCGCCGAGCATAGCGCCCTGAAATAAAGCTGCCGAAGGCAAAGCCTGCCGTGATGGTACCCATGTAAAAACCGAGCACGGCCGGTGTCAAGCCCAGCAAGGTCACCGCGATCAGCGGTGCGCCGGCGATAAACACATAAAATGCCCCCGTGGAGAAAGCCTGGCAAATGGCATAGCCCCAATATCGGCGCGAGCCAAAAAGTTCGGGATAGGAGCGAAATTGCTGCGCGAAGGTTGCAGAACGTGTTTTATTGGTCTCTCCCAGATCAAACCAGCACAAGGTGAAAGCCAGCAGGCCAAATCCCGTATAGGCGAAAAAGCTGGCGCGCCAGTTGAATAATTCATCAAGGACACCCCCAAACATCGGGCCGAGCATGGGCGCCACCGCCATGGCCATGGTTACATATCCGATCTTGCTGGCGGCCTCTTGCGGAGCCGTGGTATCCCGGATCACCGCCAGAGACACGGCCCAGCCGGCAATCACCGCCCCCTGGCAGACCCGGAAAAACAGGAACAGCCAGATATGGGTCGATAGGGCACAAACCAGCGAGGAGACGGTAAAAATACTGACCGCCAAAAGCAGTACCGGACGCCGCCCATAGCGATCGGACAAGGGTCCCATGATCATCATCAACACCGCCGTGATCGCCAGATATCCGGCAATAGCCAGTGTCATGACGCTATATTCCGTCTCAAATTCCACGGCCATATTGGACAGGGAGGGCAGGAACATATTCAAGGACAGCACGGACAACCCGGTCAATATCACCAGGGTTATCATTCTGGGAGGAGTGGTGGCGGCGAGCACGGGACGCATACCTTTCAGGCGGGGTTTTTGCTTTTCCGCCAGTAAAGCACAAAACCTTCCTGCGTCCTACAATTCTTGATGATCTGAGGCAACTGCTTGCCACATCAAGGACAGCAGGATAGGGTTCGCGAAAGGAGACATTATGAAGCTTTGGGCAAAAATCACCTTATCCGTTGTTATTCTGCTGTTGCTGCTGGGCGGGCTTATTTATTGGCTGGGTGTCGAGCTTAGCGCCGATATTTCCGATGAGCACAGGCAACAGCTGGCAATGTCCAAGCAATATAAAGATGGCGCTTTCTTCAATCACGAGCGTCAGGCCCCCTATGAATTCAGCTGGAACTACCTGCAGGAACAGTTCTTTGGTAAGCAGGAACGGGTGCCAAATGGCGATCTGCCCGTCGTCCCGCTGGATCCCGAGAAATTGAGCGCACCGCCGGAACCGGGCCTGCGGGCGACTTGGCTTGGCCATGCGACTGTTTTGCTGGAGCTGGATGGCCAGCGTATCCTGACCGACCCCATGCTGTCGGAGCGGGCCTCCCCCTTTCAGTTTATTGGCCCCGAACGGTTCCACCCCTCTCCCATCGCCTTAAAGGATCTGCACGGGATTGATGCGGTCGTGATTTCACATGATCATTATGATCATCTGGATGAGGCAACCATCCGCCATTTGGCGCCGCAAGGCACAGATTTTTACGTACCGCTCGGTGTCGGATCGCATTTGCTCAAATGGGAAGTCCCGGCCGAACAAATTTTCGAACTGGACTGGTGGGATGAGGAAACCCGGGGCGATCTCAGTTTGGTGGCAACCCCCAGCCGGCATTATTCCGGCCGCGGATTGGCCGACTATAAAGGGACTTTATGGGCCTCCTGGGCACTGATCGGACCGCGGCACAGGGTATTTTTCAGCGGTGATTCCGGGTATGGCAGCCTGTTCCGCGATATTGGGTCTGGCGTCGGCCCGTTCGATTTGACCCTGATCAAGATCGGCTCCTATGGGCCCGGGCAATCCTGGATCGACATCCATATGAGCGCCGAAGATGCCCTCCTCACCCATCGGGATTTGCAGGGCCAGCGCATGCTGCCCATTCATTGGGGCACCTTTAATCTGGGCATTCATGCCTGGGATGAACCTATCCGCCGGGCCACCGCCGCCGCCCTGGAAAAGCAGGTGGAAATGCTCACCCCAAAACTGGGGGAAGAGGTGGACATCAACCGGCCTTATACAAATAGTCCGTGGTGGGAAAGCGTCGGGCCGGCAAAGAGCACGCCTTAAGGCTGGTATCCTATAAGCAGATGCCGCCAGCCCGCCCGGCCTCTTTCGAATGCTTTCCGGTTTCCATAAAGCTGGTAATGCCAATTGGCGGACATTCCGATGGCGTTCAGTTCGAACGCCAGCTGTTCAGGATCGGTATCAGAGGCCAGATCGCCGTCCCCTACCGCCGCGCTCACATTATGCGCGAGCACGGCCAGCCATTCCTGCAAGGCCTGGGCAACCGCGTCGCGCACCGGTCCCGGCCGGCCATCCATTTCCAGCGACGCGGACGATAACAGGCAGCCACCGGTGAACGTGTCCGCGTCAAGATAGGCCATCCATGCCTCCCCCAACGCTTCGAGCCGCGGCAACCCGGCGGCGGCGGTGCGTGAGGGCCGCATCACCAGGTCTATCAATATTTTCCGGGTTGCCTCGATCACGGCCAGCTGCAGGCCCTGCTTCGAGCCGAACAAGCCATGGACACTGCTTTTCGCCGTCCCCAACGCCCCAGCAAGGCGATTGATGGAGAGGCCTTCAAGCCCGTCGACAGAGGCCAGCTGCAAAGCTTTTTCAAGGACCATTTCGCGACTGCGGAGCCCTCGAAGAAGGCGTCCGTCGGTTGGATCTGAGGTTGCGGTGCGGGGTGTCATTCTGTTCCGTTTCTTTATGGCTTGCATCTTTCGGGAGCTTACGATAATAAATATGTACGATCGTTCGTATTTATTCAAGAAAAAAGGAAAAAAGATGCCTGATATCTCCATTACAGGACCCGACGGGACGTTTTCTGCCTATCTGGCCGTCCCCCAAAGCGGCTCCGGTGCCGGCGTGCTGATGATCCAGGAAATCTTCGGGGTCAATCAGGACATGCGCGATCATTGTGATGCCCGCGCCGCCGAGGGATATATTGCCCTGTGCCCTGATTTGTTCTGGCGGCAAAAACCCGGTATCCAGCTGACCGACCAAAGCGAAGAGGAATGGGCGCAGGCCGTGGCGCTTTATCAGGCACTGGATTACGCCAAAGCCGTGGAGGATTTGAAAACCAGCCTTGGCTATCTCCGCAATCTGGAGGGATGTACGGGGAAAGTCGGCGCCATGGGATTTTGTCTCGGCGGCTATCTCACCTATCTGATGGCAACCCGAAGCGATACGGATTGCAATGCCGGATATTACGGTGTCGGCATCGACACGCGCTTAAATGAACAGGACCAGATAACCAGCCCGACCCTGTTGCATATTGCCGAGGAAGACAAATTCGTGCCCCCGCCAACGCAAGCCCTGATCAAGGAGGGACTGGCCGGCAACGCCCAGGTGATCATCCACAGTTATCCCGGCATGGATCACGCCTTCGCCCGGCATGGCGGCACCCATTTTGACGCCGACGCCGCCCGCCTCGCCAATGAGCGCACGGCGGCCTTGTTCCGGGCCAATCTGGGATAGGCAGGGTCAGGCCGGCGCTTCAGCTTTTGGCATATCTGGCAAGATGGCGCTGGAATATCCCGGACAGATGTTCGCTTTTGTTCGGGCCGACCAACACATTGCGTCTCTGGCCATCAGCGTCAAACAACAACAAGGTGACATGGCTGACATTGTGGGTTGCCGCGAAGCGCCTGCCTTTGGATGTTCGGATATCGGCAACCAGGAATTGCAGCTGATCCCCATTGATCTCACAGAGCGCCTCTCTTGATTCCCGTTGCAAGGCGACACATTGGGAACATTGGGGATCATGGATTTGGACAACCGTCGGAATCCCGTTGCCGATTTGCGACAGGTCACTTTCGCGCATTGTGGCTCTGACCTCCTCAACGAAAAACCAGCTGCCACCGCCAGCAACGGCCACGCCCAAAGTGCCATATCCAATTTTTCCCAGAAAATCCCGCCGTGTGAGTTTCTTTTTGGGGGCGGTGGTCTGCGCAGAAGAGCCGGCATTTGTATTTTTACTGCGCCTTTTTTGTCGCGTTTGCCGTTTCATTATTCCAAAATCCCCAAAAGACAGATGGATCAGCGGTGACTGTTCTCCCCGCCGGCACTCACCTTAAAATAGGGGAAATTTACCTGTCCCCTCACAACTTCTCACATTGAAGTGATTGAAATATTTTTGTCCCCTGCCGCGACAGATACCCGGTGTCCGCTCACGGCGCCCCTGTATAGACGCCGACGGGCTCGCTTAAGCCGCGAACGTCGATCTCACCGATCCGCTGCACGGCCTCCTGCCCGACCTGATCGGCCGTCGACTGGGACATCAGCAAGGAGGTTCCATATTCCTTGTTCAGGCTTTCAAGCCGCGCCGCCAGATTGACCGGATCGCCATAGACCGTATAGCTCTGCCGGCCGCCGCCGCCGACATTTCCGGCGATTACCGGGCCGGAACTGAGCCCGATCCGGATATCCAGCTTCTCTCCGGCAAAGGTCTGGTTTTCCACCAGCGCCATCAGATCCCTGGCCGCCGCCAGCGCCCGCTCCGCATGTCGGTCATCCGCGACCGGGACATTGAAGGTGGCAAGAATGGCATCTCCCAGAAACTGCGTGACCACCCCGTTATGCTGGCCAATCACTTCGGAGGCGGCATCGAAAAAGGCGTTGAAGGTATCGACAATGGCCCGCGGTCCCTTGGTTTCGGTCAGGCTGGTAAATCCGGCGACATCGGTGAATAAAACCGTCGCCTCCCGCTCCACCGGGTCCAGCACGCCGTCATCCTCGATCATGGAACTGGCCACTTCGGCGGGCACAAACCGGCCGAACAACCCGGAAACCAGCGAGGTTTGCCGTTCCGCCGCCAGCTGGCGCCGCACCGTCTGGCGGGCCCGGCGCATGACAATGGCCAGCAGGATGGCCACCACCAGAAACACCGCCGCCTCTTGCAGGCGGCTGCCAGTTCCGGCAAATCCCGGGTTCAGGAACAGCTCCAGAAATTGCGTCGGCGTCGGATCGACCGGCATCTCCGTCCATTCATAGGCGCGGTCCATGCCGGCCCGGACCCAGGCAAAAGCGCTCATCCACCCCGCAACCCCGGCCATGCCGGTCCACAGCAAAAGCCCCGGTGAAAAACTGAAGGCGGCGACGCCCAGCAGGATAAAGTAAAAGGGAAAGACACTGAACCGGAAGATCATGATTTGCGGGATCTCGGTTTCCGGGGCCGCCGGCAGCACCGCAACGGCGACGGATAACAGCGCGATATCAATGCTGATAAACACATATTTGATCCAGCTGCGATCGAAGCGCGACCCGATAAGCAGGTAATGGGCGACGCCGAGCAGGGAAAACAGGATCCCGGCCAGAATATAGTCAACCGCCCGGTCCGGCCCGCGCGTCAGGGCCATCAGCGCCATCAGGATCACCACCGTGACAAGGCGGCCCTTGATAGCCAGCTTCAACCCCGCCTGCTCGGCGAGGTAAAACGGGTCTTTTGATTGTTCTGCAGGCGTCTGGTCCGACATGGATCGAGCTTAACGACTATTTATTCGGAAATCCAAAAAAGTTTGATGTGATAGCCGGGCTGGCGGCGCCTCCCCGCAGCAGCCCTTAACATTCAGAGGGCGGAACAACGGTATGCTCCGGGCGAAATGTTTCGAAAAATGCCGCCCTTGACTATTTAGGTCAACCATGCTGTCATAATTTTATTTTTCAGGGAGGATTGTTTATGGCCAGTATCGATATGGATGCATTTGCTGCGGACTGGATCGCGGCATGGAATAGCCATGATTTAAACCGGATCATTGCGCATTATGGATCTGATATTGTTTTCCTGTCGCCAATTGCCGAGAAACTCATGGGAAATGGGAAGGTTGCTGGCCTCGACAGGTTACGCCGCTATTGGACTGCGGGCCTTGCGTCTCAGACTGATTTGAAATTTGAGCTGCTGCACGTTTTGCGGGGCCATGAATGCCTGACAATTTTGTATCGCAATCACAAACAGCAAATAGTTGCGGAAACACTGGAATTTGACGGTGATGGAAAAATTCAACGGGCTTTTGCCTGTTATCAGCTTGAGCAAGGCTGAAGGGGTTCCCTGAAAAGCACTGGCCTGAAAAGCACTGGCCGGAAAACCTCTGGCTGGAAAAGCTCCGGACCGACTGCGGCGCTGTTAGCCCTCCAGTTTACACAGCAGCCCGGTGAGCTGCCTGAGCTCCGGTTGAGAGAGGGTGCCGCCAACCGCCTCTTCCATGGCGGGGGCGTAGACGGTCCACATCTTCTCTCGGGTTTTTTTACCCCGGCCTGTGATAAATAATCGTTGCCCACGGCCATCCTTCTGATCGGCGGTGCGCTTCAGGTACCCGGCTTTTTCCAGCCGGTCGACCAGGCGCGACATGCCATATTGCGGCAGAAGCAATTCGGCCCGCAAGGATACGGGGCGGATCCCCTGATTCCCCGCCCGCTCCAATTCCAGCAGCGCGTCATACCATTCCAGCGTCGGCATCCCCGCCGCCTTGAGAGAGTTTTCAATTGTCGCAAGAGCCCTTGAATGGGCTTTTACCAGGGCCACCCAGGCCTTGACCGTCGTGTCGTTCCGTTTCTTCATATCTTTATTTACATGCATTTGCATTGACATTCAAGAAAATAGCCTTACATAACTAGAAGCATTTGCATCTAAATAGGAAAGCTCATATGTCCGACTTGCAGTTAATCAGCCACCCTTTATGCCCCTATGTTCAACGGGCCGTCATCGTCCTGACGGAGAAGAATATGGATCACCAGCGCACCTATATCGATCTGGCCGACAAGCCCGACTGGTTCGCCCCGATCTCCCCGCTGGGCCGGGTGCCGATCCTGAAAACCGCCGGGACCGTGCTGTTCGAAAGCCAGGTAATTGCCGAATATCTCGACGAGATCACCCCCCTCTCCCTGCATCCGGAGGATCCGTTACAAAAAGCCCGGCATCGTTCCTGGATCGAGTTCGGCTCGGAAACCCTCGGCGCCATCGCCGGTTTCTACACCGCAAAAGACGCCGCCGCGTTCGACAAAAAACGACAGGCCCTGCGTGAAAAATTTGCACGGATCGAGCCGGAAATCACCGGGCCCTTCTTCGACGGCAACCGCTTTCACCTGATCGACGGCGTCTGGGGACCCCTTTTCCGATATCTCGATAGCTTCGACGACATCGCCGATTTCGGCTTTCTGCAAGACTTGAAAAAAACAACCGCCTGGCGCAGCCTTCTCTCCACCCGCCCCTCAATCGTCACGGCCGTCCCGGACGGATACCCGGCCAGACTGAAGACCTTCCTGAAAAACCGGAATTCCTACCTGAGCGGTCTTATGGGGTAGGGTTTGGGATGAAATGGATAATTCTGCTCCTCAGCAGCCTGCGAAGCCTTTCTTGAGGCAGGCATCAACGAGAACTTGCGCCTTTTTAATAGCCTCACCCGTCATTTTCCTTTCAAGCCGGCGTTTATTGACGATCGCTTCTGCATGCCCTTGCCGGGCGGCAAGGCTATACCACATAAGGGATTGCCCGTAATCCAGCTCCACCGCCTGCCCGTAATAATACATCCGGCCGAGATTGAACTGGGCCGCCCTATGTCCCTGATCGGCCGCCCGCCGATACCATTTCAGCCCCTCTTCATAATTTTTTGCCAGAACACGGGTGTTCGCATACATATCGCCCAGATTATTCTGCGCCGGTGCAAACCCCTCAGTCGCCGCCATGGTGAACCATTTGCGCGCCAGCTGATAATCCAGGGGCACGGTCTGTCCCCGAGAATAAATTCTGCCCAAGTTGTTCTGGGCAACAACATCCCCCTCATTTGCGGCCATTTCAATTTTCTCAATTGCGGTTTCGTCAGATTGAAGGACCCCCTGTCCTGCAAAAGCAACGTCGACGATGGCAATGGCTCTTTCACATCTGGTGAGGCCCGTCATTCTGTTTCGGTCAAGTAACTCTGCATTTTTGGCATATCCCTTCTTGAAAAAGGGATCATTTCCGTACCAATCCTTCAAGGCCTCGGTTTTATGTCTCTCCGCGCCGCCACCACCATCAAAGCGGGCGCAAAGTTCGCTATAATTTGTGTACCATCCAATAAAATAAGGATTCTGGGTTTCCGAAAGGGTGAGGTCTGACGGGGGTGCCGTCGTCGTATTGCAGGCGACCAGAAATAATATTACGGGAAGGAAAAGAAATCTCACAGTAACACTCCAGATTTATTCTTTCATCATAGTGGAAATGTCCCGTTGCGCGTTCTTATTTCGTTGAATTCCTCGGGCGAGACGGGGTTTTTCCGTAACAGCTCCAACTGCTTTTGCGACACAAAGACAAGCGTACAGTTATCTGGAAAGGAGGTGCCATTATAATGTTCCAGGCACCAGGTGATGGAAGAAAAGCTGATCATAAATGAGAATTGCTTTGCTTTTCGGGCATGTTGCCACATCATTCCGCCCCAAGAGTTTTTCACAACAACCGTATTCGAAATTTCCCGGTCCAGTATGGGACCAGCCACATCTTTCTTCCGAAGCTTGTAATGAATATCCGTTTTTAATGTCAAGCTGTCCGGGTCAATATAGTGGACATCCAATATATAGGCGGCGCTCTTCTCGTCTTTACTGAGCAGGTTTGATTGACGGAGTGTTTCTCTCAGGCCTTCTTCAAATTGGGCATCAGACGCCACGGCAATATTTATGTTGCGAATAACGTCAGGCACGCCGGAAATCAGTCCCAATCCAACAGACCGGTATAAGGGGTGATCGGCTGTTACCGGGTTCGGGAACTCAGGATAGTAATAGGCACTCGCAAGGGCTCTTGATTTGTTGAATTCCTGCAGATTGTTCTGGGTGACCGGGTTTTTTTCCGGAACGTTGAAAGCGCAGCCCATAAGGACAACCATCAAAAACATACAGATTACTTTACTCAAAAAAGCCCACATATTCCTCATCACCACAAAAAAATCCACTAATCAGGCAATTTTAGAACACTTAATAGTAGTAGTAAAGGCAATCCAAAGAAAGTTTAGCGAAACCCGGGCATTATAGACGGGCCCTCACGTAAGCTTCCTGAACAGTGATCCCGACGGAGATCGGAATTGCCTTCTCATGGACCAGTTCCAGATGCAATCTTTGACGCAAGTAAACAGAATTTTCCATCGGAGGCCCGGATGCCATTTTTTCGGTTAAGCATTGTCACGAAGGTTGAGCGGAATATGGCACTGTCGCAAATCCGCGACTGTGTCTCGGCGCAGGGCGGGTGGATTACGGATCACAGCCTGTTTTCCAATAGGGCCGCCACCTTGAATGTGGAGATGCCGCTGGCGGCCCTGCCGGGCTTTATGGCTGCGCTGAATGAGGCCGGGTTTACCGCCAAAACCGACGCGGCGCTGCCCGCCGGGGAGACAGGGGACTGCCGCGGCAGTCTTTCGATCACCTTTATTCATGGCGATCCGGATTTGAAACAGGCCGTCCCGCCGTTCGGGTAACTGGATCTAGGCCATCAGCTTGAGGGCCATATAGGGCACCAGATTAAAGACGAAAACGGCAACTTTGTAATTGGCGATATAGCGAAAATACAGGCCCGGCAAATCCGCTTCGGGCACCCCCAGCAATTTCGAATGCAGGCTGACCATGACGCCGCGCAATGCCATTACAGCGATCCCGACAATGATCAGCACCAGAATATTGACAGCCGTCATCCATCCGAAAAAACTTGTTAAACCGGTTAAATCCATCATTACTGAAACCTCTTGTTTATTAGTATGTTATAGTCTTTTTCTTTCATACCGGTTACTATTTCGGCAGCAGGAAGGTTATTACAAACCGGCCTTTCCAGCCCTCCGGCCCGCTGTCAGGGCTCGTCGCGAAATATCCGACACCGCCGGTGAGCTGAACCGGCAGCTCGCCGAAATGCACGAATTTTGCAACGGTCACATTTATCGGGACCGTCCAGTCGTCCGATGTCCAGTTATAGAGACTTTCCGAATTGAGCGAATAGGTCCAGGCGTCGGCTGTGGTATAGGAAACAAAGGGTTGCACGAAGGTGTAATTCAGGTCGGCGGCGGCGGATCTTGTTTTCTTGAGACCCCATTGGTGGTTGGCCAGCCCACCCCAGGTCAAATTCCCTGTCCCGATTTTTTTCTGGACCAGCGCTACCGCGGTCGGTCCCAGCCCCCAGGTGCCGGCACCGAGCAGTTTATCCGTACTTGTCGGCCAGGTTACAGCCGGACCGGCTCCCCATGTTACGGTCCCCAAATCAGTCGCCGCTGGCGTTGGCACAAAGAAAAAGCTTTGCAGGGTATCGCCAAGACCGATCTGATCCCCGGACAATCCCGCAACGTCACTTTGCGAAATTACCGGCAGAATTGTCCGCGTCACCAGGCTCCAGTCATCGTTCAGGTCAAAGGGAATAACCGGCTGGATATTCGTCGTCCATTGATCGCCGTTGGCGGTGCCGATGCCTCTTGTGTAATTGACCTGTATGGGCACGCTGATAAGTGAGGCGATGGGATTGGCAAGTTCCGTGGCCAGCCCCTGGTCAGAGGTCTCCGCATCCGCGGCCTTTACGGTCCCGGACGCCGCCGGACCCAGGATTACAGCAATGAGAAACGACCATGACGCCATCTTCATTCGATACCCCTTCCCCTGACCGGCTACGGAAAATATCCCGGTCTTCTGCAATTACAATGTAACGCCAACGCCGGGGCTAATCAATATGGCGGTCGTGACAAGGGGCCCGCTGGGCCCGCCGGGCCCGACCGCATTTTCCGGCGTCAGGAACGGGCCGGTCCGGCAAAGGTCCAGGCCAGTTTTTCGCCGCCGAGATACGGCACCAGCGGACCGTCCGGGCCGTCGATGGTTGCCGGTGTTATCTGGGGCTGCCGGGTCAGGGCGACATATTCCTCGTTCAGCGGCAGGCCATAAAAGCGCGGGCCATTTTCCGACGCGAAGGCCTCCAGCTTGTCCAGGGCATTCTCCTCTTCAAAGATGGCCGCATAGCTTTCCAGCGCGTAAGGCGCGTTGAACAAACCGGCACAGCCGCAAGCCGTTTCCTTGTCAGCGGCCCTATGGGGGGCGCTGTCGGTGCCGAGGAAAAATTTTGGCGAGCCCGACGTGGCGGCTTTGCGTAAGCTCAGTCGATGGGAGTCGCGCTTGGCGATGGGCAGGCAATAGAAATGCGGGCGGATGCCGCCGTCAAAAATCGCATTGCGGTTAAAGGCCAGATGATGCGGGGTGATGGTCGCCGCCAGATTGGGTCCGCCGGCGGCGACAAAATCCGCCGCCTCCGACGTGGTGATATGCTCGAAGACCACTTTCAAGTCCGGCATATGGGCCAGCAGCGGTGTCATGACCGTGTCGATAAAGACCGCTTCGCGATCGAAGATATCAATATGCTTGTCGGTGACCTCGCCATGCACCAGCAACGGCATGCCGATGCGTTGCAGTGTCTCCAGCAGCGGATAGATTTTCCTGATATCGGTGACCCCCTGGGCCGAATTTGTCGTGGCATTGGCCGGGTACAGTTTGGCCGCCGTGAACACGCCCTCACCATGCCCCCGCTCAATTTCCGCAACCTCAAGGCCGTCGGTCAGGTAACAGGTCATCAGCGGGGTAAAATCATGTCCCGCCGGCAGCGCCGCCAAAATCCGGTCCCGATAGCTTTTCGCCGCCGCCACCGTGGTGACGGGCGGCGCCAGATTGGGCATGATGATGGCCCGGGCGAACTGCGCCGCCGTGTAAGCCGCGACCTTTTCCAGCAGGGCGCCATCACGCAAATGCACATGCCAGTCATCGGGGCGCCGTAAAACCAGCCGGGTCTCATCTTCAGTTGTGGAAGCGTTCATTCAATTTACTCTTGTTGCTGGGCCGCGAAATATACAGGGATAGTTCATAAACCGCCGCTTCCCTCTTGCCAAGGGGGTGATCCTCGCTTACCTGTTAATAATCAATAGGTGCCGGGGCGTGGCAACAGGTGGTTCTACAGATGACTTCGCAAGCTATGACATTACTCGACAACCGGGCGATCCTGACATTAACGGGCGCGGATGTGGTCGATTTTCTGCAAAACCTGATCACCAATGACATGGCCGAGGTTACGGACAGCCAGGCCATTTATGCGGCCTTGCTGACGGCACAGGGGAAATTCCTCCATGATTTTTTTGTCCTCAAATGGGGCAAATATATTCTCCTCGATGTGGCGAGGGATCGCAAAGATGATCTTCTGCGCCGCCTGAGCATGTATAAACTGCGCGCCGATGTGACCATTGGCGATGGCGCCTATGACATTTACGCGCAGTTTGGGGACAGCCCCAATGCCGCCGCCGGCACCGTCACGGAAACCGGGGACAGCCTGCACTATATCGATCCGCGTCTTGCCGCCATGGGCACACGCATCCTGACGCCGCGGGGCAAAAAACCGGGCAGCGACACGCGCACCCCTCCCGCCGCGACAGAAGGTCCCCTTGCCGCCTATGCCACCTATGACGCCCATCGTCTCGCCCTCGGAATCCCCGAAGGAGGGGCGGATATCATTCCGGAAAAAAACTTCCTGCTGGAAGCCAATTTCGAGGAACTGAACGGCGTCAGTTTCAGCAAGGGCTGTTATGTGGGACAGGAACTGACCGCCCGCACCAAACACCGGGCGAAAATCAAGAAACGCCTGTTCCAGATCAGCTTCACCGGCGATTTGACCCCCGGGCAACGCATTACCCTGGGCGGCAAGGAAATCGCCGAGGTCCGGTCCATCCAGAACGGCCATGGCCTTGCCCTCACCCGGATTGACCCGTTACAAGACGGCTCCCCGGAAAATACGGAACCAGCCGGAATTGTCTTTACAAAGCCCGCCTATCTCGATGCTCTTTGACGCTCTCTGACCCTATCCGCCACAGAAATGCCCTGCCCTCTCGCAGGTGACCGAAATCCGTGCGCAAAACATCCTGGAAAAAAACTCAAATATACGGGTAGGTTCAGAATTCGAAGTCACGCCCGGCAGTCCGTAGCTGTCACCGAAGGCTCCTTCATCTTGTCAAGAACACTAGCATAACAAGATATAAAAGTCAAGCATAATCTTGCTTATGGGGTGTGGCCTTGAGAAGGCCGCACCCCGGAATATACGATCCAGCCCGCTTACCCGACGCCTTCGATGATGATAAAATCAGCGTCGGCATTGGCGTTGCGAATGACCTTGGCCCGTTGATATTCAGGGCTGTCATAGCAGGCGCGCGCCGTCTCAATATCGGCAAATTCGACGACCACATTGCGCGCCCGATGGGCCCCTTCGCGGACCTCATATTTACCGCCGCGCACAAGGAATTTCGCCTTATATTTTTCAAAGGCCGGTTTTGCCGCGGCCACATATTCCGGATAGTTCGCCTCGTTGGTGACACTCACCCGGACGATCCAATATGCTTTTGTCATGTCTCTCTCCTGTGCTCCTAGATATATTCAAGGTCAATTGACCGGATCGTTGGCGCCATCCTGCATTAGGGCGGCAACCGTACCATATAGTGTCGTCCAGGCCTCCGCCAGTTCAACCGACCAGCTTTCGCCGAGGCCCGTCTTGAGCGTGTCCAGCAGTGCCTGGCCGACAACGTCATAATGCTGCGCCTCAACACCATATCCCCTATGGCGGCGCCCCAATGCGGCGATGATCGGGGCCAGTTCCGCCACCTGATCGAGGTTATCGACAACCGCCGTCAGGGCCGCGATCAGTTTATGTCTCTGCCCGGTCATATCGGTGCCACAGAACAGGGGCTTCAGGCCCGGCTCCAACTCGAAAAGCCGATTGTAAAACAGCTCCGATGCGGTATCCGCGATGGGCACGACTTGTTGCCAGCTCTCGTGAACAAGCTGTTGTTGATGGGGTGTCATGGTCTTTCTCTCCTTTAAATTCGTTTCATTATCCGGCAGGAACCACCAGGGTAAAATCGCCAGCTCCTAGCGCGCCGAGTGATATATAAGCCTTGACTAAAATTAATAAAAATGAATTATAAAGATAGATATCATCAGGTTTTGAGATAATGGATTTAGCCGAACTTCGCATTTTCTGCGCCGTCGTGCGCGAAGGCAGTGTCACCCGCGCCGCCGAACGGTTGCACCGGGTGCAGTCCAATGTCACCACACGGCTGCGCCAGCTGGAAGACAAGCTGGGGGTTGAGCTGTTCAGTCGCGAGGGCAAGCGGCTAAAGCTGACCGCGGCGGGCCGCACCCTGCTCACTTATGCCGACCAACTCCTGTCGCTGGCCGATGAGGCGGAAATCGCCCTCAAGGATCGCCAACCCCGCGGCCTGTTCCGGCTGGGCTCCATGGAAAGTACGGCGGCGGTACGGCTGCCGGGACCGCTGGCTGACTATAGCGCCAGATACCCCGAGGTGAAACTGGAGCTGCGCACGGGCAACCCGACGGAAATGGCCGCCCTGTTATCGGCCGGGGATATCGATGCGGCGCTGGTCGCCGAACCGGTGGCCCTGGAAAAATTCGACCGGCTGCTGGCCTTTGAGGAAGAAACGGTGATCGTCACGGCCATCAACCAGCCGGATATTTCCGCCCCCGGCGCCGCCCCCAAATGCATGCTGGTCTTTGAACAGGGATGCCCGCACCGGCGGCTGCTGGAAGGCTGGTACGCGGCACGGGGCGAACTGCCCGAGCGGGTCATCGAAATGGGATCCTATCATGCCATGCTGGGCTGTGCCCTGGCCGGCATGGGCGCCGCCTTGATGCCAAAATCAATTCTCAGCACCTTTCCCGAAGCCGCGCGCCTGATCAGCCACCCCCTGCCCAAGGGCAAGAATGTTCTGAGAACCTATTATATCTGGCGCAAAGAATCCCCCGCCCCCAACGTCACCGCCCTTGGCGAGATTTTGCAGGAAAATTGAAGATCGTCGCTGGATAATTTGTGACTGTACAGTCTTGATCCAGCCGTTTGATCGATCTATCGGTTAAAAAATATATATCCAAATCGTCAGACGCTAACAGGAAGCTGTTTCCAGCAGGGGTGACGGCAGCCTGGCCCCGTATGATGCCTGAAAATCTGTCTGGTAGCTAAAAACCCCTCCGCTCCTGTTGTGCTTCACAGCCGACGCCAGGACACGTCCTGAGATTGCTGAAGGCTTTTGGCCTTTCAAAAAACGACACTGACACTGAAAAGGACAATCCGATGTGGACAGACGTAACGATGCAATCCAGGCATCCCCTTGACGATATCATGCAGAGCGATACCCAAATCAGCCCGCGGGTAAAAATCGGCAACACGGATCTTAAAATAGACGAAACCCTATATGGCTATCCGGCGAAAGGCGTCTTGTTTCTTGAAAGCCCGGGCGACATCATGCGCGATCTCTGGGGCGATACACGGACACGATTGCTCAGCAATATTCTGGGGGCGCTGCGGAAATATGAGCGGCAAAAATGGCCCGTAATTTTTGATGGCCCCTTGATCAAGACCCCTAACAAATCCTTTAAGGCCAGCGATAAAGACTGGCATATCTGGGGTAAAATTATCACCCTTCTGGAAGCCAATAAAAATGACCTGATAAAAAAATTAAAGCCCGGTCCTCTGGATTCCAAGTTTCAACTACAAACGCTCACCTTTATAAACGAAAATAAATGCAGTTTTATCGAGATGGCAGGCGTCAATGAGACCGCCTGCTGCTATATAATTGCGCGTATTCTGGCGGCCAAAGTCTGGACAACCTTCCTTATCGATACCATACATCCGATCTGGCGCCCCCTATATGCTCACCAGTATGAGCCGCCGGTCCTGACGGCAATCGTCGAACCAGCACTTTGCGGCAGCGAGGTTTTTCCGGGGTTCCGGCTTAGAGACCCCAAGTCCTTTCAAAATGACTGGGTCTGCTTCTCCGGAATAGGCGTTAAGGAATTTAGTGATCGCGGAAACAAGCCGCTATATAATATGGGTAAGGTCCTTAAATCCCTGGGCAATCTGAAAAGCCGCACGAAGCCTGATCTTGACGGCAACTGGCGGGCACGGGACAAAATCAGGATTAATCCGCCGGGATAACCATCTTTTCCGGGGGCAAGAATATTTTAAATTCCCGGCTGTTTGGCCAAAGAGGCGGGTCCACCCACGTCACGCTTTTCAAAGGGAAGGAAGTTAGGTGTGACGTGGATCCTTGCCGATAATTTCCGAATGTCTTTGCTCCCGTTCCACCCAACCTGCCGCATCTTTGCTGCATTTTCGGATAGTATCCAATATCTTCGAATATTCGCTTACGATATCACGTTGAAAGATTGGTTCGTGATGCGCGATACGATTTCTGAATTTGCGTATCTCATTGAGCTGAAAATTCAAATTCCGACGATCATCTCTAAAGGACATATTCTTTTCGATATTTGGAAAAGCCGTGTAAAAATGCGGTTTCCATAATTTTTCATCCTGCCGTTTCGTCAGTAAACATTCCCAAAAAGCGAAGTTCAATTCCGCAATGACCTTCCCCGTTGTAGACTGCTTACGGGCGACATTTCTAAGGTTTTGTTGTGGGCTATAATGGATCTTGTTGTTTTGCAACGATTGAATGAATCCAGTAGCCCAAGGCCACCGATCTCCATGTACTTTTACTAAGATACTGGATACTGGATACCGCATTCCGAACAGCAACCTCACAAACATGCAAAGGGAAAATAAATTCTGCAGAAACTTGCACATTCCATTGGTATAATTGTAGCGCTGCTTCAGGATTGTTATCCATTGCCCCCAAATAGGTTTTAAACCTCGGGTTGGATATTACCAATGGTAAATGCGCTATTTCCTCTTTAGAAAATACCAATTATCAGCCTCCCTGTCCGACTGATTGATCCTGTACTCCCTTGACATTTGCAGCACCAACACATACATTTCTAGCATGACGAGAGAGATTTTGAGGGCAACGCCCCCCCTTTCCGCCAATAGATATTTTAGAAAAGCCTGCTTGTAAAAGCAGGCTTTTCTTATTTCAAGGTACAGATTTTATTTAAAAATACCATCATATATTGAATTAAATATATTCTTAATCAATTTTAGGAATGTTCGCCAACCAGAAGCCGAGATCCAAATGACCCAGGAAATTACGTTTACAAGACTGCCGACAATTGATCCGGGTCTGATTATTGCCCATATGTCAGATCCACGGGTCGCAAAACATATGCCTCTTCTGACAGGTGACTGGAGCGAAGCAACGGTGGCCGAATTTATCGACAAAAAGGAAGAATGCTGGCGCCGGGACGGGCTAGGGCACTGGGCGATACTGGCGAACGGAGACTATATTGGATGGGGTGGTCTTCAAAAGGAAGGCGAGGAATGGGACTTGGGATTGGTTCTGCAACCGGGCTTTTTCGGCCTCGGCCCCCGCATAACAAGAAAAGCAATTGATTTCGCGATTGCGGATATACGCATTCCCTTTGTTACTTTTTTGCTGCCGCCCTCTCGTAAAAACCGACGGGCGCTTGACAGGCTCGGCGCCAAATATATCGGCGAAATACTATATGACGGGGAGTTGTTTCTCAAATACCGGCTAGAGACTGAATGAAAGCGTAACTCGTCTCCCCTCCTTGCCCTTTTCCCCGCCTTCGCTATAACAAGGGACGCGGGGCTTATACAAATCGGGGAATATCATATGAAACTGACGAAATTCGCGCTGCTGTCCGTCGTGTTTCTGGATATTATGAGCCAGGGCCTCGTTATCCCGATCCTCAATACCATCATCATGTCGCCGGCGCAGGATTTCCTGCCCAAGGGCACCAGCACGGCTGTCCGGCAGTTTGATTTTGGCCTGACCATGGCGGTGTTCTTTATTGCCTGGTTTTTCGGCGCCGCCTATATCTCGAAAATCTCCGACTATATCGGGCGTAAAGCGGCGATGCTGATCTGCCTTGTCGGGGCGTTGCTCGCCTATATCCTGACGATTATTGCCTTGGATACAAACAGCCTGACCCTGCTGATTATCGCCCGGATCCTGTCCGGTTTTACCGCTGGCAACCAGCCGATTGCGCAAGCAGCCCTGGTCGATTTGAGTGAGAATGAGGACCAGAAAATCCGCTTTATGGGGCTGGTCCTGCTGGCCGTCAGTATCGGCATGGTTGCCGGTCCGCTGATCAGTGGCCTGATGTCCGACCCGGCAGTGTTTGGAAAATTTGCCTCGGCCGCCCTCCCCTTCTACCTGGTCGCGGGCATGGTTGTGGCCGGTACCCTTCTGATCATATTCTATTATCGCGACCCCCCGGTTGAGCGGCCGCCCTTCACTTTCAAGCCGCTCGAGATTTTTGTCACCATGTGGCATATGGTCGACCGGCCGCTTGTGCTCAGGCTGGCGCCGGTGTTCTTTTTTGCGCAGCTGACCCTGTCCGGCTTTTACGTGTTCATGGATACCTATTTCTTCAGCCGGTTTCAGTTTGATACCCTGCAGAACGCCTTTACCATGGTGGTTCTGGGTCTTTCCATGGGGACGGTCAGTGCGTTTCTGGTCGGGCCGATCAGTGCCCGGTTTAATCGGCTTCCCATCCTCTATACCAGTCTTGGCCTGATGACGCTGAGTACCGGATTGTCGATCCTCAATCCCTCCCCGGCGCTCGCCTATGTCCTTATCGCCACCTTCTTCGTTCCCTTCGCGCTATATTACCCGACCCTTCTGACCCTGTTCTCGAAAGCCGTGGACGAAACGGAACAAGGCTGGGTCATGGGCGTGGGTGTGGCGCTGTTTACCCTGGGGGCGGGGATTATCTCGCTGATCGGCGGCTGGCTAATGTCCATTGACATTCACCTGCCGTTCATCATCTCGGTCATCAGTGCGCTGATCGCCATGGGCCTGATCGCCCTTCTCTGGCGGGGGCCGGAAATGAAGAAGCTGCTTGAACGGGAGTAACCGGCCTCAGGGCCTCAGGGTCTCAGTTTCCGGTAAATTTCGGATCGCGCTTTTCCGCGAAAGCCGCGGCCCCTTCCGCGAAATCCTCGCTTTCCAGAACAGCACGGGTCTGGCTCAGGCTTATCCCCGCCCGCTCTGACGGTCCCTTGGCCAGCACCTCCTCAACAAAGCGTTTGACCATGCTCAGCACCATCGGCGCGCTGTCGCGCAAGGCAAGGGCATAGGCCATGGCCGTGTCCATAACCTCGGCTTTCGGCACCACCTTGTTGACCAGGCCAACCTCATAGGCACGGGCCGCATCCAAATCGGCCAGGCCAAAGATAAATTCCATGGCCACCTTATGGGGAATGCGCGCCGCCAGGGAGGTAATCAGGCCACCTGACAAGCCGACCTTGGCCTCCGGATAGGTGAATTTCGCCTCTTCGGACATGATGCAAAGATCACAGAACTGCACCAGAACCGCCGCCCCGCCGACACAAATCCCGTTGACCGCGGCAATGACCGGTTTCTCCACCGCCACGCCGATACCGGGAACGAATTTCCATAGATCCGGCGGATCGGCAAGATTGGCGCCCACGGAAAAGGCCTTGTCCCCGCCCCCGGTCAGGATCGCCACCTTGTCCTCGGAGGCATTGAACCGATGCCAGCAATCACGCAATGCGTCGACCATGTCATGGGTGAGGATATTCAGGTCCTTCGGGCCCCTCAGGGTGAGAATGGCCACACCATCCCGGCTTTCATAAGTAACAGTTGATGCCGTTGATACGCTCATCTTGATGCCTCCTTGTTATGGGGTTCTTAACTGCGACCCCCAGAGTAACGGAATTTGGCTCGTCTGCAAACAGGGGGCAAAACCGGCCCCGGAAAAGGCCATGATATTGCCCCAATTGGCCCCTTGCAGGCCTGGTTTCAGCACCTAACTAGAGGATATGGAACTGCGACAAAAAGCAGCGTTAGGAGGATAAAATGAATGTTCTGACATCCCCGGATACCCAAAGCCTTCAAGGCACATGGCGCGTCGAAACAGCAACCGTCCAGGGCAAGACAATCGCCCCCGTGATCGGCCAGCATCTCAGCTTCAACGGCGATCATTTCCGGATCGACAAGGATGGCTCCCAGGTTTTTGGCGGCCGCTACTCCCTGTCCAACGGCAGCGATCCGCTGCAAATTGATTTCGAGCAAACGGAATCCGATTTTATGTCCGGTCACTGGCGCGGGATCTATAAAGTCAGCGACGAGAAGCTGACCATCTCTGACAATGCACGGGATACGTCTCTGCCCCGCCCAACCGGGTTTTCGGAAGGCGAGAATGAAAATTGTATCCTGATCCAGTATCGGCGGGTTGCAGACTAGGCAACCGGATAGAGCTCAAGCGAAAAAAAATGCCTGGCAGTCTTGTTAGGGACAAGACCGCCAGGCGGCAGCTCGACATATCGAGCCGGGGGACTGATGATATTTAGCCGTTCATGCTGCGGTACAGATCCGTCCCTTCTTCGGCATATTTATTGGCGTCTTCCACCGCACCGGAGATTGAGCTGAGACTTTCATTGATCTCGCTCACCGCGGTTGCCGCGGATTGCATGCTGACAGTGATTTCCTTGGTGGTGGCTGTTTGTTCTTCCACCGCGCCGGCAACTGATGTCACGCTGCTTTCCACGGCGACGATGGCGTTTCGAATGCTTGTCAGGTTATCGACCACATTGTCACTGATTGACTGCATGCCGCTGATTTCCGTGGCAATCTGATCGGTGGCATTGGCAACCTGTGACGCCAGTGATTTAACCTCCGTCGCCACAACGGCAAAGCCTTTACCGGCTTCACCTGCACGGGCGGATTCGATCGTTGCGTTCAGGGCCAGCAGGTTGATCTGTGCGGCAATCCCCTGGATCACTTCAATGATATTGCTCATGGCCTGGGCCGCTGTCGCCAGTTCTTTTGTCGAGTTGTCCGCGTTGCTAGCTTCCTGATTGGCTTTATTCACCTCGGTTTTTGACGCCGTCATGCTGCGGGAAATTTCCTGGGCAGAGGACTGGAATTCCTCGGCGGCGGCGGCAACAGACTGCACCGTTTGCAACGCATTTCCCGATGCCGTCACTGCGGAATTGGTCTGTAAGTTGGCATCGCCAACAGAAGACAGGATTTTATCAAGATTTTCATCGACAATCTTGCCGACCCGCTCCCCTTCATGACGCGCAATTACCTGCGCCGTCACATCCGTCGCGTATTTGACAACCTTGAACGGCTTCCCGCTGGGATCGAAGATGGGGTTGTAGGACGCCTGAATCCAGATCTCCTTCCCCCCTTTACCAATACGTTTATATTCGGCGGCCTGGAATTCACCGCGACCAAGAGAGGCCCAGAATTCCGCATATTCGGCGCTCTCACCGTAGGTGGGTTCGACAAACTTGCGATGATGCTCCCCGCGAATTTCATCAATGCTGTACCCTACTGCGCCCAGAAAATTATCGTTGGCATCGATGATCGTGCCATCAAGCTTGAAAGAGATAACCGCCTGTGATTTGTTCACGGCATCAATCTGGCCCTGGAAATCGGCGTTCTGCAAGACGCGCGCGGTAATGTCCGTCGCGTATTTAACAACCTTGACCGGTTTGCCGCTGGGATCGAAGATGGGGTTGTAGGACGCCTGGATCCAGATCTCCTTCCCCCCTTTACCAATGCGTTTATATTCCGCGGCCTGGAATTCACCGCGACCAAGAGAGGCCCAGAATTCCGCATATTCGGCGCTCTCACCATAGGCAGGCTCGACAAACTTGCGATGATGCTCCCCGCGAATTTCATCGATACTGTACCCCACTGCGCCCAGGAAGTTATCGTTGGCATCGATGATCGTGCCATCAAGCTTGAAAGAGATAACCGCCTGTGATTTGTTCACGGCATCAATCTGGCCTTCATAGTCGGCGTTCTGTATTTTCTGCGCGGTAATGTCAGTTGCAAACTTAACCACTCTTGAAACAGTGCCGGACTTATCAAGTATCGGATTATAGGAAGCCTGAATCCAGATTTCATTCCCACTTTTATCAAAGCGTTTATATTCCGCAGCCTGAAATTCGCCCCGCCCAAGCGCTGCCCAGAAATTTGCATAGTCGACGCTATCCGCCTCTTCCGGCGCGACGAACATGCTGTGCTTGTTGCCGACAATTTCCTCTAAGCTATACCCCATAGCGTTGAGGAAATTCTCATTGGCATCCAGGATCGTGCCTTCATTTGAGAAATGAATGATGGCCTGTGATTTGTCGAGCGCCGCGAGCATGGCATCTACCTCTCGCGCATCAATCTTGCCACTTTTCTTGACATTGGAAACGGCCGCTTTTCCGCGTGATAGAAACTTCAACATAATACTAACTCCATACTAACTCTATATTTCGCAATTGGCCGTTATCGTAATTCACAAAGCAGCGAGGTGATTTAACGCCGACAAGCTATTTAAGAAAAAGATAATTAAAATATTATTAATGTGGAAATAAAACGTAAAATTTTATGAAAATATGGCGTACGGCAAGCGTGCCGTCAGCTTAAGATGACGCGCCCGATGCGTTGCCTGGCGTCGGCCCCCGGCTCAAGTCCGGGATCGAATAACCCTATGAAATCCGGACCGGCATGCTTTTGATGCCGCGGATAAAGTTGGAGAAAATACGTTCCGGCGGGCCCATCAGCTCGAATTTCAGGTCACGCTTGAGGATTTCCTCCCACAGGATCTGCAACTGCAGCTCGGCCAGCCGGTCACCGACGCAGCGGTGAATGCCGGCGCCAAACGCCAGGTGACGGCGGGCTTTCTTGCGGTCGATGATAAATTTCTCGGGATCGTCAATGGCCTCCTCATCCCAGTTGCCGGACACATACCACATGACCACCTTATCGCCCTTGGAGATTTTCTTGCCCCCCAGCTCCGCGTCCTTCAGGGCGGTGCGGCGCATATGGATAATTGCCGACTGATAGCGGATGATTTCCGGCACAAGGGTCTTGATCAGGGACGGGTCGGCCTTCAGTTTGGCATATTGATCCGGGTTGTCGATCATCGCCAGAAGACCGCCGCTCATGGAATTGCGGGTGGTGTCGTTGCCGCCGACGATCAGCAATACAAAATTGGCAATGATATCCAGATGATCCATATCCTTGGTCGCCTCGCCCTGCGCCATCATGGAAATCATGTCATGGCCAACTTCCCCGTCGGTCCGCTCCGCCCAGAGCTTGACAATATAGGCGCCCATTTCCTGCAATACCGCCATGCGCTCGTCATCATCCTTGACCATGGCATCGGGCGCATCGAAATTCACAGTCGCCACATCGGACCAATAGGTGAGCAACCGGCGGTCATCAAACGGAAAATCAAACAAGGTCGCCAGCATCATGGTGGTCAGTTCGATGGACACCTTGTCGACCCAGTCAAAGGTCTCTCCCCGCGGCAGGCTGTCAAGGACATGGATAGTCCGGCTGCGGATCATCTCTTCCATTTTACGTAAATTCATCGGCGCCACCGCCGGCGCGACAGTTTTCCGCTGCGCCGTATGCTGTGGCTGATCCATGGTGATAAAACTGGCCATCTGATTGCCAAACGGATTGTCGCGAATGGTGATACCGCCCAGATGCGCTTCGGACGAATATGTCTCGTGATCCAGCTCCACCTTCATGATGTCATCATATTTGGTGATGGACCAGAACGGGCCGAAGAAGCTTTCGGCGCAGAAATGAACCGGGTCCTCGCGGCGCAATCGCTGGAAATACGGGTAAAATCTATCATCCTGATACAAAAGAGGATCGCTGACATCAATTTCCTCGACCGGAATTTTAGACACATCCACATCGACAGGTTGCTTTGCTTCGCTCATGGGTTTTCCCCTTTTTTATGACCAGACCATTTCCCGACCCTCAGCATAGCGAAAAAAAGCAACTGCTGAAATGCTTTATCTTGAAGTCTCCACGGTAGCGGTAGCCGCTCCTCAAAAAAAACAGCGGGCCGTTCTTTGTGATTGTGTTTGCAGAACGGGACGCCTATAGATTTAATGTCGGGTTTCGAGAAGGCCAAGCCTTCGGAATTAAAAGGGAACACGGTAGGGAGCTTGTCAAGAGCACCTGATCCGTGACTGCCCTCGCAACTGTGAGCGTGAGCCGCATTCAATGAGCCACTGGAGCAATCCGGGAAGGCGAATGCCGGTGTTAAAGCGTGAGTCAGGAGACCTGCCCGGCAGCAACTGACCCGGCGCCCGGTTTTGGGTGCCTTCACTGCACGAAGGGTGCAATAGAAAAGGAAATGACATGCATATCGAACCTGGCGTCGTGGATGGCGCTAAAATTGTCCTCAGCTACGCAACCGCATTGGGCGCAATCGGCCTGGCCGCAAAAATGGCCATGGACACCATCCGCAAAGATGGCGGATTGGCATCGCTGGCAATTCGCTCGCTGATCACCACTGTCCTTGTTTTCAGCTTTTTTGAAGTGCTGCCCCATTATCCGGTCGGCGTGTCGGAGGTGCATTTCATTCTGGGATCCACCTTGTTCCTGATATTCGGCGCCGGACCGGCCGCCCTTGGCCTGATGGCCGGATTGCTCTTGCAAGGGGTGTTCTTCGCACCGTTCGACTTGCCGCAATATGGCATGAACATAACAACTCTTGTTATGCCGCTTTTCGCCATGAGCCTGATCGCCCGGAAAATCATTCCAGCCAATATCGCCTACAAGGATGTTACCTACAAACAAGCCCTCGCCCTTTCCACGGCCTATCAGGGCGGGATCGTTGTCTGGGTTGCCTTCTGGGCGTTTTACGGCAACGGTTTCGGCGCGGAAAATCTGGCGCAAATCGGCTCCTTCGGCGCGGCATATATGGCAGTCATCCTGCTGGAGCCCATCGCTGATCTTGCGGTTCTGGCCGGTGCCAAAAGCCTCTATAAATTCCGCGACAGCGGGCTGTTCCATAACCGGCTGCACCAAGCCGGCGTCTGACAATTCCCGATAACGAACAGGAGGGCGGCCTTAGTCGCCCTTCTTTTTTTGCGCTGACAGCTTCTCCGCCTCAAACACATCTTCCACAAAATCCATGGATTTCCAATCCGGGTCCGGCGGCGTGTATCCGTCCTTCGGTGCATACACCGACGCCTCTTCTGACGTCAATGTCGGGATATACCGCGGGCAATTGGGAAAAATATGCTCGGCCGTCACCCGGATCACCCGCTTGGCGCCGGGCAACCCAGCGAGCGCCTCTTCGCTCTCGTCAATTTCTGCAATCCCGTTGATCCTCAGCCGGGCTGCATTATTGAACTGGACCTGATCGAAGCGGATAAACAGCAAACCCACCCGCGGATTGACGGTGATGTTCCCGAGGCTGCGATACATCCGGTTGCCGTCATAATCGGGCCAGGCCAGAATGTTATCGCCAATAACCCGGACAAAGCCCGGTTCCCCGCCCTTGAAAGAGCAATCGGTGCTGTCCGGGCTTGAGGTGGAGAGGAAGAAAAACGGGGTGCTGCTGATAAATTCCCGGTCTGCCGAATTAAAAACGGTGCGCATGCGATGGGTTTCCAGACGGTCGGCGACGGCACGCCCTTCATATTTATCCTGAAGCTGCCGCATGCCGTCGTGATAATAAACCATCCTGTATCTCCGTTTTTTATTGCCGCCCGTTTATGCCGGGCCGTTGCCGCCAGATTAGTGCATTGGCGAAGAAGCGCAACATGTGGAAATCAGTTTATCAGCCGGCTGGTGTCTTTGCTTTCATCAAAGCCAGTTCAGCCCGGAGCTCGCGAACTTCTTTCAGGATCAATCCGGTTTCATGTTTCATGGCATCCCGTTCCGCATGGGCCTCAATGGCATGTTCAGATTGCATGGCATCGACGATGACACCGATAAACAGATTGAGCACGGTAAAGGCCGTGGCAATGATAAAGGGCACAAACAGCATCCAGGCATAGGGAAATTCCGCCATCACCGGCCGTACAATCCCCATGGACCAGCTTTCCAGGGTCATGATCTGGAACAGGGTATAGGACGACTCGCCAATTGAGCCGAACCATTCGGGAAAGCTCGCCGCGAACAATTTGGTGGAGATAACGGCGAATACATAGAAAATCAGCCCCAACAGCAGCAGGATCGATCCCATTCCGGGCAAGGCGGACAGCAATCCGCTGACCACACGGCGCATGGCCTGTACAGAAGACACCAGACGCAACACCCGCAGGATACGGAAAGCCCGCAAAACGGCGAGTGCGCCGGATGCCGGAATAAGTGCGATGGAGACAATAACGAAATCAAAGATACGCCATGGATCTTTCCAGAACCCCCGGAAATCGGCGACCATCCGGGCGACCAGCTCCAGCACAAAAACCGCCAGAATTATCTTGTCGACATAGAGCAGCAAATTCCCGGTTTGCGCCATAATGGCATTACTCGTTTCCATGCCCAACGTCACCGCATTCAGGGCAATCAGGGTCAGGATGAATTTCTCAAAGGCAGGCCTCGCCAATACCTGCTGTAACTTCAGTCGTAGGGTCAGCACTCTCTCACCATCATGTTATGAATACGCGCATAAGTTCCTCGCATATAGGGATGTCATATACAAGCGTCAACGGCCTTCCCCAGATAAACCAGATTAAATGGAACTATACAATTAGACACGGATGTGAAAATTGGAAAATTCTGGAAAATCGATGTTCCTGATTTAACAATCCATTAATGTATCTACTCTATTAAATTGATTAGTATTATACAATTTACTATCCTTTTTTGTTGAAACACATTGAGTTTATAGGGGAAGAACATGGAATTAGAAGCATCTTGGGGCAGAGCACTTAGAGTTTGGTGGGCCTTTTTTTGGCGAAATTTGATCGCTATCGTTGTAGCCGGATTGATCGGCGCTGCCGGAGGATTTGCCATTGGGTTTGTAATGGGAATGGCTGGGGTTGAGAGCGAGATAATCAAATATTTCTCCAGTGCATTTGGACTTGTAATTGGCGTTGCCATATCTGTCGTACCCGTCAAGCTCATTTTGAATAAAAACTACGGCGGGTTTCGCCTTTCCATTATACCGGTTGCCGCTGCGGCTGAATAACAGGCCGGTATAAAATTAGGGCGGCGGGATCAGAATCTCCTTGGCGCCGCCCTAAATTGCACGTCAAATACCGTGAGATGACATCAATTATGATAGCTGCTAAATTCGGTCCCACCTTCATGGTCAACCGATCCGGAGAATAGTCAGTGACCCAATCCCCGCAAAAAGATGCCGTCATCGAATTCTATGACTTGCATCCCATTAATGAACAGCAGATCCTGGAGAAACTGGGCAATGACGGTTTCGATACCGCCTCGGTTAGCCAGGATATTCTGCAGAATTATGACCAGGACCATTATGGCGGCGTCGCGGCCAATGACGCCCTTGCGGCCCTGGCCAGCCTCGATGCCGACTGCCATCTGCTGGATGTTTGTTGTGGATTGGGCGGGCCTTCACGATATTTCGCGCAGAATTACGGCTGCCGCGTCACGGGAGTGGACCTTACCGAAAGCCGGATAGAAGGCGCGACGCGGTTAACCGCGATCGCCGGGCTTGATAAGCTCGCCCAGTTCAAATGCGCCAATGCACTGGATTTACCCTTTGCGGACACAACATTTGATGTTCTTGTCAGTCAGGAAGCTTTTTGCCATGTCCCTGAAAAGGACCGGCTGGTCGGCGAATGTGTCCGGGTGCTCAAGCCGGGCGGGCGGATGGCTTTCACGGATATTCTGGTCACGGAGAAAACGACGGATGCAACCAGGGTTCGGCTGGAAAAGGAACTGGTTTTCCAGGAACTGAATTCCGCCGAGAGCTACCGGCGCGCCCTTGAGCGCGAAGGCTGCACCCTATTGGAAGCCGTTAACCTCAGCGACCAATGGCGGATCATTCTGGTCGAACGATTGGACATGTTCCGCAGCCTGAAAGGTCAGACCATCGATCGGTTCGGGGAGGCGCATTTTGTCAAATGGGATAACGCCTACAGTTTTTTTGTCGGCCTGTTTGAAACCGGCGAACTGGCTGGTGGCAGGTTTTTGGCGCGACGCTAGAACGGCATTCCTCCGCACCTGCCCTGCCCGCTCTCTTGAAAAGACAGGCCATTTCTCGTACAAGAGGAAAAATCCCTGCCCCAGAGACTTGACATGCTGACCGAAATTTCCGGCGAATTTGTCCGGATTGCCTATGCCGATGAAATTGCCCTGACACTTGATCGCAAAAACCCTGCCCGTCCGGCAGCCCGGTTCAACCGGACCGGGCAGGATGCCCTGTATTTGAGCCCGGACGAGGCCAGCGCCCGGGTTGCCATTGGTGAATATGTCAAAGCCTCGGACCGGCCCCGGGTCCTCCTGCGCATAGAGGTTTCGCCCTGCCGGCTCTTTGACCTGCGCGCCCATAAAGCGGCAGCATTTTATGCTCTGGCGGCCCAGCCCTGGCAACCGGCAATGGCCCGCGGGGACGAGCCACGATCCTGGCAGGTCGCGGATGAACTGCGGCAGGCGGGTCATGCGGGCCTTATTGATCCTTCACGGCAAAGTCCGGGGCTCTGGCATATTACCCTGTTCCAATGGAATGAACCCACCGCCCCTACGTTGCGCCTGATCGGAGATCCGGAAGCTTTGGATATCCAGCCGCGCTAACAGGCCTTGAATAAAATACAGGAAAGCAAACATAATTGGTCAAGCTGGCTGATTTTTTACATACTCGAGCCGGCATGCACACAAAAAGAGGCAGAGGAGAGACAGACATGACAACCCAAAAATCAGCCCTTATCACGGCCGGCGGCAGCGGCATGGGTGCCGATGCCGCCCGGCAATTGGCCGCAGATGGTTTCAAGGTTGGGATTTTGTCGTCCTCGGGCAAAGGCGAAGCGCTGGCACGGGAACTTGGGGGCATCGGCGTTACGGGCTCCAACAAATCCGGAGAGGATTTAAAGACACTGGTCGACAAGGCCATGAGTACCTGGGGGCGCATTGACGTTCTGGTCAATTCTGCCGGGCATGGCCCGAAGGGCCCGATCATGGAAATCAGCGATGACGATTGGCATGAAGGTATGGAAGTTTACCTGCTGAATGTCATCCGCCCGGCCCGCCTGGTCGCACCGATCATGGCAAAACAGGGCGGCGGGACCATTCTGAATATCTCCACATTCGCCGTGTTTGAACCTGACCCCCTGTTTCCAACATCGGGAGTTTTCCGCGCCGGACTGGCCAGTTTCACCAAGCTCTTCTCCGACAAGTTCGCGGCTGATAATGTGCGCATGAATAATATTCTGCCCGGCTTTATCGACAGCCTGCCGGAAACCGAGGACCGGCGCGCGCGTATCCCCATGGAACGGTACGGCCGCGCCGAGGAGGTCTCGTCCCTGATCAGTTATCTTGCATCAGACAATGCAGGCTATATTACGGGCCAGAACTTGCGCATCGATGGCGGGCTGACCCGCAGCGTCTGATATATTGACGTTACCGACGCCCTGCTGACCGGACGGACAGCCTAGCTGCCGCTCATCTGGAATTTATCCTGCAACCTCGTTGGCGCGATTTTCGCCGCGTTCTGATCTTCGATGGTGCTGTCGTCCGCTTCCCGGTCCTCCGCATCCCAACGAAAGGCAATCTCGTTAATGCCTTTCAGCACCACATGCAATTCGCGGCCCCGTTTGGTCAGGGAATAATTGACCGTGGGCGGCACCGTCGGCTTGTACTCCCGATGGACAAGGCCGAAGGCTTCCAGCTTGCGCAATCGATCCGTCAGCACCTTGGCGGAAATATCAGGTATGCGTGTCGCAATCTCCCCGAACCGCAAAACTTTCTCGTTATCCAGTACCCAGAGAAGATACGTCGTCCACGGCCCCATGATCTGTCGCAAGATGTTATCCATCGGGCATTGATTATGATTTTGTATGACGGTCATCACAATTTTTCCTGTTTATTGCGCCTTTTCAACGCAAAATCCATTACTTACCAAAAGGTAACTACTTGCTAAAGGTAAGTAAAGGAAATAAATCCAACCCACCAAACAAATACACAGAGAATATTCAACACTCAGGAGTTCCAAATGGCGAAAGTAGCAATCATCTTTTTCAGCGGATATGGCCATACGGCAAAACAGGCAGAAGCCGTCCATGCCGGCGCGGCAAGCGTAAGCGGTGCCGAGGTTACCTCTATCCAGATCCCGGCAGACGGTAATCTGGATGAGGGCGTCTGGGACATATTGGCCGCAGCCGATGCCATTGTTTTTGGCAGCCCAACTTATATGGGCGGTCCCGCCTGGCAATTTAAAAAGTTCGCCGATGAAAGCTCCAAGCCCTGGTTCGCCCTTGCCTGGAAAGACAAAATTGCCGGCGGCTTCACCAATTCCGCTTCTGTTAACGGCGATAAATTTGCCACCCTCAGCTACTTTTTCACCTTATCGCAGCAGCATGGTCAAATCTGGGTAGGCACAGGATTGCCTCCCGCCAACACAAAGGCGCATGGGCATGAGGACGTAAACTGGACTGCCGGTTTCTCCGGCGCCATGGCCATCTCCCCATCTGATGCCTCACCGGAAGAGGCTCCGCGCGCCGGCGATCTGGAGACTGCCCGCCTCTATGGTGCCCGTCTTGCTGAATACACAGTAAAGACGCGCAGCTAGCACCCTTTTCCGGAGATTACCGATCCTTCATCGGTGATCTCCGTTTCCGCCTGCAAAAAATATTTCTGGCTCTCCGTGCCGCAGGAAGGGTAAGCTCTGGCTCTGGCCTGACTTATTCCCCCTTTAGAGAGTTTTCACGGTGCTGTCTTTTTCCATCGCGGTTTTTTTGCTGATTATCACCCCCGGGCCGGGCGTTCTGTCAACCGCCGGGGTTGGTGCGGCCTTTGGAAAAAGAGCCGGCTTCCAGTATGTAACAGGCCTTTTTGTTGGCAATAACCTGGTCGCCCTTGCGGTGGTGTCCGGACTGGCGGCGATCATCTTTTCCGTGCCCGCCGTGCGCAATGTCATGTTGGTACTGTCAATAATCTATCTGTGCTATCTCGCCTTTCGCATCGCCTCGGCTGGCGCTAAAATTGCCATTATCGAAGCCGAAAAACAGCCCGGTTTTCTGTCCGGTCTTGCCCTGCAAGCCATTAATCCAAAAGCCTATGCGGTCAACACGACTTTTTTTACGGGATTCGCCTTCGCGGGTGACGCGTTACTGGAAGAAACCATCATCAAGTTCATTACCCTCAATGCCATCTGGGTGCCGGTCCATTTGTTGTGGCTATATGCCGGAATTAAAGTCAAGGAAATGGAACTGGCCCCGGCCATCCAGTTTCGGGTGAATATGTTGATGGCGACGGCCATGTTGGTGGTGGTCGGCCTCGCCCTTTATAATCTGCTATAGACAATCGACGAGCGTCATCCATAAAAACCCTGGCTTCACGCAGGGCTGAAAATTGCCAGCCGTTTTTTTTTGCGTCGAACTTAAAAGCTCACGCTGATTTTTTTATGCTAGGTCAGATCGCCGGGGGAATCAGCAACCAGACGATGGAGCAACCCGGAAAGCTGATCCAGCTCAGCCTCTGTCCACCGATCCCGAAATACATAAGTCGCTTGCTTCGAGAATGTCGCCCGCGCCTCTTTCACTTTTTCAAGACCGGAATCTGTCAATACGACAAACGCCAGTCTTGCATCTCGGGCATCTGCCTGCCGCGTAACCAGTCCGATTTTTTCCATGGGCGTCGCCATCCGGGTTATGGTGGAGGCGGTTACATGCATCCGTTTTGCCAGCTCCACACGCGACAGGCGGTGAAGCGGCGCCTGCTCCAGATGCAGGAGAAGGAAAACCTCGTTTACCGAGATTCCATGAACCGAGGCAACATCGCCTGAAAGACGTGCTTTAATCTGCTCGGCGGACTGCAAAAGACGCAGGATATTTTTCAGACATAAATCTTCCATTCAAAAATTATATACTATATGCTTGCATATGCAAGTACTTAGCAATAAAAATGGAGAACTAGGGTGATACAGGAGAACAAGACCAGCTTGATCCATCTGATATGTGGCTCCACAGGTGCTGGTAAAACGACATATGCGCGAGAATTGGCCAATGACATAAGCGGGGTAATTTTCTCCATTGATGAGTGGATGGTCTCCTTGTTTGGCGAGGATGCGCCTAAAGACTTAAGTCCGACATGGTTTGTCCCCCGTGTTTCACGCTGTGAAAACCAAATGTGGGCAATGGCCTTGCAGTTAGGGAGGCTCGGCATTCCGTCTATTTTGGACCTCGGGTTTCAAAGACGTGAACACCGCCAGAGATACGCTTCCCTTGCAAGATCATCGCAACTTTCTGCCAAGCTTCATTTCCTTGATATTGCGGCGTCGGAGAGGTGGGAACGTGTGCAGTCTCGCAATGAAAAGCAAGGCGATACCTTCCATATGAAGATCACACGCAACATGTTTGACTATATCGAAACGATTTGGGAACCGCCAAGCGAGGATGAATTCCAATCAATATCTGCGGTAGATTGATTTAATAGGACAAGGCTGGCGACTGACGCAGATAAACATCATCGGTCAACTGTCGCAGCATGAAATCCGCAATATCGGGTGGCGCCATCTTGAGCTTGAAAGCCGGATCCAGTTTGCTAAAGCCATGCTCATACGGGCGGGAGCCTTCCTCTTTGGCGAAATTCGACGGCCGGGCGATTATCCAGTCCAGGGAGCTTTTGCGCACATACTCTTCTTGGGCGTTATGGTCTTTGAACAGCCGGCGCATCATCAATGGCACGATAAGATATTTATAATGCCAAGGCAGCAAGCTCCAGCTGTCCCCCGCTCCGAGACCGGAAAGGCATACGAACCGCTTTACGCCCGCTGTTTCCATGGCGGTGACGATATTCCGGGTTCCGGTGGCGCGCAAGCCCTCCTTGTTCAATAACGGCATCCCCAGCGCACAGATAACGGCGTCCTGCCCCTCAATGGCGTTTGCAACGGCCACAGGATCCCGCACGTCCCCGTTGAAAACATGAAGGGCATCCGCCGACTGCCCGATGCCGTCTGGCGACCGTGTAAAGGCCGTCACCTCGTGACCTTGCATCAGCGCCTGATCCACTAAAAAACGGCCGATCGTCCCTGTCGCACCAAAAATAGTAACTTTCATCTCATTCTCCTCTTTACTTGACACAGTGTCAATTGACATCATGTCAAGTAGGAGGTGCTTTACACTATGTCAAGTACAATTTTGGAGACACGAACCCGAATCTTGAAAGCGACCCTGGATTTATTGTCCGATGGCAGGGCACATGCGGTACGGATGACGGATATTGCAAAACAGGCGGGCATCTCGCGGCAGGCGGTGTATTTGCATTTCGACAATCGGGCAGATTTACTGATTGCGGCAACGCTGTATCTGGACGAACTGAAAGGCAGCGACGACCGGCTAGTCCCCAGCAGGACCGCGAAATCCGGCGTTGAGCGATTGGATGCCTTTGTCGAAGGCTGGGCCAACTATATTCCGGAGATTTTTGGAATAGGGAAAGCCCTGATGGCCATGAAGGAAGACGACGAGGCCGCGGCGGCGGCCTGGAATCAACGCATGCAGGATATGCGCGAAGGATGCGAGGCGGCCATTCTGGCCCTGCAGCATGATAAGCAACTGCGGCCTGGCTTTAGCGCGGACGACGCAACGGATATCCTCTGGACCCTGCTCTCAATCCGTAACTGGGAACAGCTGCGGATAGATTGCGGCTGGTCTCAAGAGCAATATATTCAGGCAACGCTGAAAACAGCCCGGCGGTTATTTATCCGTGATTAATCGACGACAGCATCCGAAATTGCCCGCTTAAGCTCGGCGGCAAACGGATGGAGAAAAGACATATTCCGTTGCGCCATTATTAGCCCGGCATAATTATGCTTAGGAGAATACCACCATTGTGTCCCGGCTATCCCGCCCCACCAGACATCGCCGACAACTGCCTCACTTTGATAGCGTAAAGGCGCCAGACTGATCCCACTGGCCAAGCCAAAACCATTGCCCGCCATCTCGCCAATCCCGGCAAACCGGATAAATCGACCTTCCGGCAGTTGATTGACAGACATCATCGCCAGGGTTTCCGGTTTCAAGAGGGCATTCCCGCCCGGCATGAGCGAACGCATCAGGCGCAGCATATCGGGCAATGTTGATACCAACCCACCGCCGCCTGATTCCCGGGCATAGGGTTTAAGATAAACATCCGGCTTCGGATAATCTTTGACAGCGGTTAGCCCTGGTGTCATCGGGGCAAGTAAGTCGGCCCCCTTATATAAGGCTACCAGCCGCGCCTGATCTGCCTCCGGCACCCAAAACCCGGTATCCACCATGGCCAGGGGATCAAAAATCCGCCGTTTTAAAAACGCTCCCAGCGACTGCCCGCTCAGAACCTCGATCAACCGTCCCAACACATCCGTCCCGTGGGAATATCCCCAGTTGCTGCCGGGATCGAACACCAGCGGAACATCGGCCAGCATATCAATCAATTCCGCATTGGAATGGCCCGGACCACCAATATCCAGCGCCGTATAATGCTCTGAAATGACACTGCCCGGATCCATGAAAGCATATGTCAAGCCCGACTGATGGGTCAGCAAGTGGCGGATCGTGATGGATTGCGTCGCCGGGCGTGTCTGACTGATATCTGTCGCATCGGGCGCCAGCACTTGCTGATTGGCCAGCTGCGGCAGATAGGTTTCGATCGGGTCATCGAGGTCCAGCTGCCCTGCCTCCATCAGCATCAAGACACCCATGGAGGTCATCAATTTCGTATTGGAGAACACGCGAAAAATATGATCCTGTTTAAGCACCACTTGCTGTTCTCGATCAGCCCAGCCGGCACAATGAACATCGACCAGATCCTGCCCCACCAATACTGCGGAAGACACACCCGCCAACAGTTCCTTATCGACATATTTCTGCATAGCCGCGTGCAAAGCGCTGAAATTAAACTTTGATTCGATCAGTTTAAGGGAAGTCATATTTACCGCGCCTTTATTATTTTCCGGATCTCTCTTTTGGATCCGTTTTTTTATGAAAAACCGGACTGCCCGAAATGGGCAGTCCGTTTATCTCACCAAGCGTAACCGACAGTCAACAAATAGGTTGTGTCATTCTTTTTAGCACCGGCGCCCGGTGCGTTGTCCCGATCGAAATTCACCTGGAGTGTGGTTTGGAAATTATCAAAAATTGGGACACGTACACCCGTTTGCGACAGGAATACGTAATCATCCATATTCTCCAGACCTTGGGTCAGACGATGATTATGGAAGGCTTCCAGCTTCCAGTCTTCAAGCAGGACATGCCGAAAGCGCAAAGCCCAGATCGCCGCCGCATAATCGCTGTTACTGCCGGCATAAAAATCTTCCACCACATAACCGGGACCAGCCTGAACAGACAGGCTGGTTCTGTTTGTGTCGTAAATCTGATAACCCAGACCAGTGGTTGCCGTTGTCCGTAACCGTAAATCGGCATATTTATCATGCTCGAACGACAGGCCGTTATTCCAGAACCATTGTTCATCAATAAAATAGTCATAGGTGTTGAAGAGGTTGAAAGTCTGCTTCGTGTTAACGCCGTCAGTATTTTCGTAATCCGCATTGAGGGCGACAATCACCCTGTCATCGGGCCAGCGGAACGTTCCCTCCCCATCAATATGGTAGGTTTCGGCGTCTGTATTACCCTCTTCCTTCTTGAGGCCGATATTGAAAAAGCCGGAATATCTGAGGCCGGACAAATCCGGCGGATTGATGGCGGCAACCTGACTAAGGTCAACCTCTTTGGCGCCAGCGGCCGTATCGACCACTTCCAGTTTATTGTCCGCCGGCGCGGTGAGCGGCCCTTCCAGCATCTTGTCATCGTCCAGCTGAATGCGAACGGCCTGATCCGTCGTCAGGCGACTGATATCCGCCCAGTTGATCTCGACCTTACCGGCATACTTTGTTTCAAAAACCAGTTTATCTTCAGCCTTGCTAACGACCGTGCCGGTTAATCTATCGCCATTTTTGAGAAATACTTCATCGGCTTGAGCAGCCGCCGAAACAGCGAGCAGGGCCGCCCCTAAAATGACCGTTCGAGCGGCGACCTGTGAAATTCCAAACCAACCGCCTGTACCTGTATTATTCATAACGCCCCCAACGGAACAGTGTTTCTGTTGCTGCAAAATATGACATGAAGAAAGAAAGTCAACATGACGATTAGTAAATATGATTATTACAATACACGGCTTGACAGGCGGCCATGATGTGAGGAGTAAATCTCCGCTTATTCGACTTTTTACTCCTTGCAGGCCGAATAGAAATTCAGGCTGGCAGGTATGGACAGTCCGCCCGGCACAACAAAATTCTGCATCCGCTCAGCGATCTCCTCACTGATTGCCCTGACATCCTCCGGTTTGCCTCCCAACTCTTTTACGACTCGCATCACCGGTCCCACATTGCAGGCTAGATATGTCGCAGCATCAAGGGTTCCTTGATAAAACAAATCAATCTTTTCATTGGTGGCAGTAACATCCTGCAAACCTGCATCGCGCAAAATCCCGGATACCCGCTCCAGATCGGCGAACGCCATGGGCCCCGGCGCATGGGGGTCGGACGGGGCGACTGATCCAAGCTGATCGATCGCGACATCACGTGGTATCTGGAACCAGGGGTTTTCGTTCATGTAGGACCAGCTGACAAAATGTAACCGCCCACCCGGCTTCAGCGCCCGTGCCATGTTGGCAAACGCAATTACTGGATCGCTAAAGAACATCACGCCGAACCGCGACAGCAATACATCAAGGCTTTCCTCGGCAAAGCCATGGGTTTGGGCATCGGCTAAAAGATAGTCAATTGAGCCTGCGTTCGGGTCAACGTCAACTTGTTTTGCGCAATCCAGCAACAAGGCAGAGATATCCACCCCAATAACACTGCCACTGGCGCCGGATAGCAAGGCAGAATCCCGTGTTGTCGCTCCTGTTCCGCACCCTACATCAAGGATTTTCTCGCCTTTTTGAATGTTTGTTTTCGTCAAAAGCTGATCCTTGACCGTTGCCAGAAGGCTGTCCATTTCATGCTGAAAATCAACCCATTTTTGACCGGCGGCTGAATTCCAATAGGTCTCTTCCATGTCATTTGAATCATTTTTCTGGGTCGATGAGGACATACGTATCTCCTGGGGGAATGAAATAGGAAAATGCAGCCTAACAGAAATTTCAGCAGACATATACGATCCTGTTAAGCGCATTTTTTATTGCCTTCAGCACCCACACGGCATAGCCTGCGGCGTATATTGAGAGGGTAAATCATGGAAATAAATATCCGGCACGCGGTCCCGGAAGACCTGGACGCAATTCATGAAATCATGCTCTGCAACGGCACCATTCGAGGCACCATGCGCCTGCCTCAGCAGGCACGGCACCAAACGGAAAAATGGCTACAGCCTGAAGACGGAGTTTATCGCTTTGTCGCCCAACTGGACGGCAATATTCTTGGCTATTCGGAACTGGTAACATATCCGCATTCTCCGCGGCATCGCCATGTGGGAGAGATCGATATGATGCTGGTGCATGATAAAGCGCATGGCAAAGGCCTCGGCAGTGCCATGATGGAAAACCTTGTGGACCTGGCCGATAACTGGATGAATTTGAGCCGCTTGCATTTAACGGTCTGGACAACCAATCTCAACGCCATCGGGCTATACAAGAAATTCGGTTTTGTCGAAGAGGGCATCATGCCAAAATATGTCTTTACAAATGGTGCCTATGCCGACGGATTATTGATGGGGCGTGTTCTCGAACGTTAAGTCCAAACCTAACCGGCCGCTTTCTCCATACTCATGATACCCTCCGGAATTTCCGCCCAGTCGACCTTGCTTTGTGTCCAGAGTTCCAGATTTGGTTTTAGCGCTGATGGATCATCGAGACTGCCCGCGGCAATGAAGATGGTATCAGGAAACATCTCCAGCTGAAGATAAATCGATGCGCTGCAGACGGGGCAAAAGGATCGCGTGACTCCCTTGCCACTATCTGCTTTTTTGTGCCATTGCCTGACTGTGCCGCTGGTCAGCGAAAAACCCTCTTTGCTGACCCCAACGCCAGTATAAAATGCCGTGCCACTGATCCGCCGGCAATCACTGCAGTGACAATAATAGATGGTCTTCGGCTCCGCATCACAATGATAACGTATCTCGTTGCATAAACAGCCGCCGTCAAAAGGCCCCTTCATTTGGATTCTCCCGTTCTACGTATGACAAAGCTTAACCCAAGGATAATTGGAATAGCAATATGGCGAAGTGAGCCCGGATTGCGTGACATTTCTTTTTCCGTGATTTAGGGTCAAAACCAGAAACGGATGGGAAGAAAGGGTCGGAAAGAGAAAAAATAATGCAGGATCGTTACGGAAATACAGTCAGCTCATCATCACAAGCGGCGGTAGATGCCTATGTGGAGGGTGTGGATCTCTTTCTCGCAGCGCAGGCCGGTGGCGATGCTGCCTTTGAACGGGCCATTGCCGAAGATCCGTCTTTCGCACTCGCGCATGCCGCACTTGCCCGGTTCTTGCAGTCCATCGCCCGCCCGGCAGAGGCCAAGGCTGCGCTTGAGGCTGCGCGCAGCCTAGCACCCGGCGCCTCCATCCGGGAGCAGGGGCATATCTCCATTCTCGGCCATGTAATAGACGGCCGCGGCGCTCAGGCATTTGAGGAAATCACGGTTCATATTAGGGACTATCCCCGCGATGCCATGGCGGTTCAACCTTGCGCCGGAGTTTTCAGTTTAATCGGATTTAGTGGCCGGCCAGGTCGGGAAGCGGAAAGCCTTGCCTTTTTTACCGCCTTGCAACCTGCCTATGGCAATGACTGGTGGTTCGAAAGCATTCTGGCATTTGCACAAACGGAAATCGGCCAGCTTGCACAAGCGGAAATCACGACGGAGCGAGCGCATCAGGCCAATCCGAATAACGCCAATTCCGCCCATTACAAAGCGCATTTTCACTATGAGGTTGGAGACATCGACACCGGCCTCACCTTCCTGAAGGAATGGCGTCCCACCTATGATCGCGCCGGCATCCTGCATTGCCATCTCAGCTGGCACGAAGCCCTTTGGGCATTGGAAAGCGGAGATGCGGGAACCGCATGGCGTATTATCGGAGCCGACGTCCGGCCTGGTTTTGCCTGGGGACCGCCGGTCAACGTGGTTACTGATATGGCAGCCTTTCTGTTGCGAGCTGAGTATGCCGGCGAAGACCGGCGCGAGGACTTGTGGCAGGAGCTCAGCCAGTATGCCTCTACCTATTTTGCCAACCCCGGTATCAGCTTTGCCGACGCCCATGTGGCCATCGCCCATGCCCTTACCGGGGACGATGCAGCCCTTAAAAAGCTGCAGGACAATCCGCCTGGTTCTGCTGGTGACATGGTCAAGGTTCTGGCCGATGTATTTGTGGATTTTGCCAAATCTGACTGGCCGGCGGTTATTCATGGATTGATTCCCATCATGTCGTCTCATGAACGGCTGGGCGGAAGCCGCGCCCAACGGGATCTGGTAGAGTTCACCTTACTGATTGCCTACCTGAAAAGTGGTCAATCCAAGGAAGCCCGGCGTCTCCTCCATATGCGGCGCCCTCTTATTGCCGACGCGAATTATATTGCCGGCTTGACCACCAGATAAGGATAAACAAAATGAAACCCTTGAATTCCCTTATCAATGGCGACCGATATCCACTTGACGATGCTGAATTCAGGTCGCGTTGCACGGCGACACTGGCGCAGGATGGAGCTTTGGTTATGCCGCAATTTTTACGGGCAGAGGCAATCAGCACCATCGCCGAAGAGGGAAAAGCCCACCGAGATCAGGCATATTTTTGTGAGGACCATCATAATGTCTATTTGACCCCGCCGGATACCGATTATCCGATGGATCATCCGCGCAATCGATTAATTCTGTCATCGAAGGGATGTATTCCCGATGACGTGGTGCCCGAGAATTCACCACTTCGCGCTCTTTACGGCGCTGAAGAATTCAAGGATTTCCTGTGCGAGGTGCTGGGCGAAGACGCGCTTTATGAATATGCCGACCCGCTATCTTCCATCAACCTGCATTATGCTGACGCTGGATTGGAACTGGGCTGGCATTTTGACAATTCGGCTTTCGCTATTACCCTGATGATCCAGGCCCCGGAATCGGGTGGCGCCTTCGAATATGTCAAGGACTTACGCGACGCCGATAGCGGTGAAATGAATTTCGAGGGCGTTCGCAAAGTTCTGGATAAAGAGATCACACCGGAAACTCTCTCCATGCCGGCAGGCACATTGGTTTTGTTTCGCGGGCGCAATTCCCTGCACCGGGTCGCTCCTGTCGAAGGAGCAATAACCCGGATGCTGGTTGTTTTAGCGTATAACAGTCAGCCGGGAATCGCCTTGTCGGAGTCAGCCCGGCTTACTTTCTTTGGTCGATTGGGCTAGCAGCCCGTCGCGCACAAGACCCTAGGCAAGTTTGGCGAGATGAGCGTCCAAATTTTCATGAAAATGCACAATGGCCTTTTCGTAGTGACCAAAAGTGAAATGGCTGTTGGCATTGGTCGCCAACCCCACCTGAATGGCGCGCGCCGCTTCACGGTCTTCCTCAATCCCCGATGATTTCACAAATTCTGCGTCCCGCTCCGCAACGTCCAGATCCACAGGGGTACCGTCAGCTTTCAAATTCCGCACACGATAAACCACGGTTCGGGTTTCTGTTGGCGAAATTGGCTCCAGAATGATCAATTGGGTATGGCTGGACAACATGGACATATGGGCGTTCGGGAACAGTTGATACACATATGTCGCCATACCGTTTATATGACGTTCCTCACGCGGAATATCACGCAGCTTGTTAATCCGCCGGAAAGGGAAAATAATCCGCGAATTGGTGCCAAAATTCTCGACCACATTGATGTTATCAAGGCCATATGGGTAGAAAGTGCGATTATGCAGGCTCTTGATATGATATCCCTCCATGGAGGTTTCGGCGATCAGCTTCCAGTTGGCTTCATCCAGATGCTCTGTTTGACTGAACATATCCTGTTCAGGTTGAAAAAACTCCGGAAAGGCGTCCAGTGCGCCATTGGAAACCGGATCTTCCTGGGTTACGAAAATCAATCCGCCCCGTTCCTCTGCCGTAACCGCGACCAGGCCATGGGTCGCCTGATCAAGACCGGGAAATCCATCCGCGCCGGGAATATATTTCAAATTACCGTCCAAGCCATACGTCCAGGAATGATATGGGCAAACAAAGGCTCTGGTACAGCCTGTTCCATCCGCTACTGCCATACCGCGATGCCGGCAGCTATTGCGGAAGGCGCGCACAATTCCGTCATCGCCGCGCACGACCACCAACGGCGTACCCGCTGCAGTCCGGGCCACAAAGGAGCCCTTTTCCGGCAGCGCAGCAGAGGGACAGAACGGAACAGGCAGGCGTCGCAGCAACGCAATTTCGGCGTCGAACCGTTCTTGTGATCCATAATTCTCGACGGGCTCCCGCCAGACACTCTCACCAACATCTGTGGTTTTGTTGTCAATATGCGAAAAAATACGGTCTATTACGTCACGGTCGTTCATTACTAGGGTCATGGGCTAACTCTTTTTATTATTTGATTTGCACCATTCTACGTGTTTGACGACTGTCTGTCTATATCACCGGCTGGGCAGCGTGTTTGTCTCCTCCAGTATTCGACGTCATTCCCAGCCTCCGCAGCAGTTCGAAATCGGCCTCTTGTTCCGGGTTTTCTGTGGTTAGTAGTTTGGTCCCCGCAAATATCGAGCTGGCGCCTGCCATAAAACAAAGCGCCTGCATCTCGTCACTCATTTCCAAGCGGCCTGCTGACAAGCGAACAACAGATGCCGGCATAAGGATTTTGGCTACTGCGATGGTTCGGACAAACTCAAAATTATCCATTTTGTCCAAATGTTGTAGCGGAGTGCCGGCAACCTGTACAAGCATGTTTATGGGCACACTTCCCGGATGTTCCGGCAAATTGGCAAGGGTCACCAGCATATCAACACGGTCGCTGATCGCTTCACCCATGCCAACAATACCACCACTGCACACACCTATACCCGCCTCACGCACCTGTTCCAAAGTATTGAGACGGTCCTCATAGGTACGGGTTGTAATGATCTGTTTGTAATATTCCTCGGAGCTGTCAATATTGTGGTTGTAATAGTCAAGACCAGCTGCCCTAAGCTGAAGTGTCTGTTGGGGACTGAGCATGCCGAGTGTCATGCAGGTTTCCATACCCAGATCAGCAACCCCATTGATCATTGCACATATCACGTCCATATCGCGATCTTTCGGACTTCGCCACGCCCCGCCCATACAAAATCGGGTGGCGCCAGCCTCCTTCGCTTTGCGCGCTTCTCTCACGACGGTTTCCACTTGCATTAATTTTGCCGCTTCAAGCCCGGTATTATGATGTACCGACTGTGGACAATAAGCACAATCCTCTGGACAACCGCCCGTCTTGATCGAAAGCAGGCTCGAAATCTGAACCTTGTTCGGTGAAAAATATTGGCGATGCACTGCCTGTGCCTGCAGTAACAGATCCATCAACGGTTCCGCGAATAAATCGGACACCTCCTCCCGCTGCCAGTCGTGACGTACGGGGTCGGATACCTGCTGATTAACCGAAGAAGATTGCCCCGTCACCCGATTTGTTTGCATTTATATACCCTTAATTCGATTTTTGATTGAACTCGAACTTACAGAATATATTAATAAAAGCAACTTGCAAGTTGTGGAGTAAACAGATAGATTAATTAGAACAAAACAAGAACATTTAATCAGGAGAATCCCCTATGCTTGATCATGTGTCCATCGGTATTACCGATCGAAAAAAATCCACGGCTTTTTATGATGCGGTGCTTTCGACCATCGGCTTGAAGAAGGTTGCTGACTATGGCGAAATTGTTGCCTACGGATTGTCACGGGAAGATCCTTTTTTCTGGCTGGCGGAACAGCCTGAAATCAATAAATCACATGGTTTTCACTGGGCTTTTCGGGCTCCGAATCGTGCGGCCATCCACGACTTTCATACGGCTGCGCTAAAGTGCGGCGGTACTGATAACGGGGGGCCGGGAAAACGCGATTATGAAGAACATTATTACGCTGCATTTGTCCTTGATCCAGATGGCAATAAGATTGAAGCTGTCTGCTTCGATCCCGAGTAGGAAACCAATTCATGATTCGGACAGCGGCAAATGACTGGTACAAAACGCGCAAGCTCGGCGATGACATCACATTGATTAGCGAGCCCTTCATCAAACCTTTTTATCGGTGCAACATCTGGCACTTGCGGGGGCGGGATCGGGATTTGCTCATCGATAGTGGTATGGGCGTCGTCAGCCTGCGCGCCCATGTGCCGCTGGTCACGGAAAAACCGCTTACTGCCGTGGCCAGTCATAGTCATTTTGATCATATCGGCTGCCATCACGAGTTTGAAACACGACTTGCCCATCGGGATGAGGCAGATTTGTTAGCCAATCCGACGCGGCAAAATACGCTGGCGGAAGACTATGCAACAGATGGTATTTTCGAGCAGCTCCCGCCCGCCCCCTATAGCTCAGAAAATTATGCTGTAAAACCTGCCGCGGTGACAGGATATCTCGACGAAGGAGATGTGATCGATTTGGGGGATCGACGGCTGACGGTCTTACATTTGCCAGGCCACTCGCCGGGTGGTATCGCGCTGTTTGAGGCTGCGACCGGTATTTTGTTTTCCGGGGACACTTTGTATGACGGGCCACTTGTCGAGGATGTTTATCATTCCAATGCCGAGGATTACTATATTTCCATGATCAAGCTGCGGGCATTGAAACCCCGCGTCGTTCATGGCGGACATTTCAGAAGCTTCGATGGCGCCCGCTTCCGGATCCTGCTAGAAAACTGGTTTAAGGCACATGGCGCGTAAAGTTGGAAGGAAGATATGAATGACAAACGGTTGCACCTGGTATGGCGATGATCCGTTTTACAAAGCCTATCACGACGAAGAATGGGGGGTGCCGATTTATGACGGCCGGGCCTTATATGAAAAACTCATCCTCGACGGCTTTCAAGCCGGATTATCCTGGATCACCATTTTGCGCAAACGGGAGAATTTTATTGCCGCGTTCGATGGCTTCAATCCTGAGCTGATTGCCCGCTATGATGATGCAAAAATTGAATCCCTCATGCAGGATGCAGGCATCGTCCGCAACCGCGCCAAAATTCTCGGCACTATAGCTGGTGCCAAACTGTTTCTGGAAATCGAAGAAAAGGAAAGTGGTTTTTCAAACCTTCTCTGGAGCTACCTGGACGGGAAACCAATTCAAAACAGCTGGACATCCATGGGTCAGGTACCAGCAGAAACACCGCTTAGCCAGGCCATCTCCAAGGATCTCAAGAAACGGGGTTTTAAATTTGTTGGCCCAACAATAGTCTATGCCTTTATGCAGGCTGTGGGCATGATCAACGATCATGTTGTCTCCTGTCCCCGGCATGCGGAAGTGAAACTATTGGTATGAAGGAAGCAAGTGCAATTCGCGAAATTCACGACCTCACGGGAACAGTCGCTCGCCATTATATTGAGAAATATGGGGATCAGGCCGTTTCCACGCTGGAATTTGCAGCCCGGGCGTTTGAGGAGAATGATGATATTCATGGCCGCAATAAGATGCTTCGTCTGCGAGATGAAGTGATATTCCTTTCACCTTCCCTGACGGCCGAGTAAGTTCACGACTATGGAGCCTCGGTTAAAAGCAGAAATCTGGGTGAAAGCCCATATTCGTAAATGCGCCAATTTTAACGTCCCTGTTATGGTGACACGTCGCGGCGACGCAACAGCCGGTTCTGTCCTGATCAAGGTTAATCGGCTGGGCCCCGGATGTATGGTATTTTCCGCGGCGACAAATTTTGAGGATGGAAGCCGTCTTTGGCTCAAGGGAACCGGCAACGACTGGGTTGATGAGGCCCTAGCCGATACCTATATCGAAAAGCAAATCAAATTTGATCCGGATCTCTGGGTGCTGGAAATCGAAGATCCCGAAGGCCGGTCTTTCCTCGACGAAAAAATACAGTGATGGGCTGGGTTTGCGTTATTATTTTTTAACCGGTTAATTTTATTTTATATAAAATATTTATTATTCAACTAGTTACCACTCTTCTTTTAAAATTTAAAATAACTATTGGAAAAATAACAGCTCAAGTTTTAGGAACAATCTGTATCAAATTCTTAGAAAGCGCAGGTTAAGGGCTGACAATCAGGGTTGAAATGATCTATCTTTGCGGCACCTGTTACTTGTTACGATTTGGAACGCTTACGCGATGCAACAATATCTCGATCTTCTTCGGCTAGTCAAAGACACCGGTGTCCATAAATCGGATCGAACCGGCGTTGGGACCTACAGTATTTTTGGTCACCAGATGCGCTTCGATCTGGCCAAGGGATTCCCTGTACTGACCACGAAGAAACTTCATTTAAAGTCAATTGTGCATGAACTTCTCTGGTTTCTGGCAGGCGATACCAATGTCCGGTATTTGCAGGAAAACGGCGTCCGGATCTGGGATGAATGGGCCGACGAAAATGGGGACCTTGGGCCTGTTTACGGTCAGCAGTGGCGATCCTGGCCCGCGCCCGATGGTCGCAGCATTGATCAGATAAAAAACCTGATCTCGCACATTAAAACCAATCCCGATTCACGGCGACTTATTGTCAGCGCCTGGAACCCGGCCGAAGTGGATAATATGGCGCTGCCGCCATGTCATTGTCTTTTTCAGTTTTACGTAGCCAATGGCAAACTATCCTGTCAACTCTATCAACGTAGCGCTGATGTATTCCTCGGCGTGCCGTTTAACATTGCCTCCTACGCCTTGCTGACAATTATGATGGCCCAGGTCTGCAATCTTGAACCGGGGGAATTTATTCACAGTTTCGGGGACACACATCTTTATTCAAATCATGTTGAGCAGGCGACTATGCAGTTGGCCCGCATCCCGGGCACGTTACCGACCATGCGTCTCAATCCGGACGTACAAGATATTTTCAGTTTTACCTTTTCTGATTTTGATCTGGTCGGATATGAAGCTGCGGCGCATATTCCAGCAAAAGTCGCGGTTTAATATTGGCCAAAGATAACCCAATCCTTTCCGCCATCGTCGCGGTGTCGGAAAACAACGTAATTGGGGCAGAGAATGATTTGCCATGGCGTCTGTCCAATGATTTAAAGTGGTTCAAGAAGAGCACGATCGGCAAACCCATTTTAATGGGACGCAAGACATTCAAATCCCTGCCCGGCCTGCTTCCGGGGAGAACCAATATTATTCTTACCCGAGATCCCGACTTCACGTTAGACGGCGGTATCGTTACCCGCAATCTTGACGACGCTATCGCTGCAGGTCAGGTCGCCGCCAAAACGGCAGGAGCTGAAGAGATAGTGGTCATTGGTGGTGCCGAAATCTATCGCCTGACATTACCGCTGATTAACCGACTGTATCTGACGCGTGTTCACACGGAAATTGAAGGGGATACCTTTTTTCCAGAACTGGAAACAACCGATTGGGTCGAGGTTTTTAACGAATTTCATGGAAAATCGGAAAAAGACATGTTTGATCATAGCTTTACAATTCTCGAGAGAATTCGCCCCTAACTCTCTATTTCATGAAAAGCCCCTTTTAATATGGGTAAAAAATGCCTATATTAACACTGTTGGGCAACCAACTATGGCGATAAACGTTGCATGGAATAAACGTTGCGGACCCGGGGGCGGTACCCGGCGCCTCCACCATGAATACAGAATTTTTGCAGGTTTCCTGTATTTTTGATGGGGGCGAAATAGGCTCGACGCGCGCAGTAAAGATGTTATTTTCGCTCGGCATGATACCACCGATATCGGGTCATTTTTATAAATGCTAACGATAATAACGAAGCATTTGCCGTAGCTGCTTAATTGCACTACACGGGGTTCGGGGGGGCACCTGGCAACAGAAGCCCCTCCACTTAATATTGCCATCCTGTAGGCCTGGAACAAATCTGGAGCAGATCGCGGGTAGCATTAACAATAATAGACGACATCTGTGTTGATGCGAATGTAGTGGAGCGATGAAGTGTAATGGCAGACGATATTAATTATAACTCAATGGTTGAAAAGGCTCTTTTGGAAGTCGTTCGCAATTCCCTCAGACATGCGGCGGAGTATGGGCTTCCTAACGAACAGCATTTTTATATAACCTTCAAAACCCGCTTTCCCGGCGTTACAATCCCCAAACATTTATCGAAACGCTATCAGGACGAAATGACTATTGTCCTGCAACACCAATTCTGGGACATCAAGGTTGAGACCACATATTTCAGTGTTGATTTGAGTTTTAATCATAATCGGGAAACACTCACTGTGCCGTTTGATGCCTTGACGGCATTTGCGGACCCTTCGGTTCAGTTCGGGTTACAGTTCACCTCAGATTTACCAGGATCTAGTGAAGGCTCTATATCAACAGATGACGACAATTCAGAGACCAGCGACGAGGAGTCCGTTGATAGCAATACCAAACCAATTGGAAAACAAGGCGAAGTCATTGCCCTTGATGCGTTTCGCAAGAAATGACATAAAATAAGCTATCCAATTTTTCCGCCTCTTGTCTAACCGAGAATTTGACCGATGCCCGAATTTCACTACCAGGAAATGTTCGCCACCGGCGAAGATAATACACCATATCGTAAACTGAGCAGCGAACATGTCTCGACAATAACGGTCGACGGACAGGAAGTTCTAAAAATTGAGCCCGAAGCGCTGTCGATGCTGACCGCCGAAGCGATGCGTGACATGGCTCACCTGTTGCGGCCGAAGCATCTTCAACAGCTCGCCAGTATACTGGAAGATGACGAAGCTTCTGAGAATGATAAATTTGTAGCCACGCAGCTGTTGAAAAACGCAAATATTGCCGCGGGCATGATCCTGCCGGGGTGTCAGGATACGGGCAGCGCAATTATTATGGGGAAAAAGGGGCAATATGTCTGGACCGATGGAACAGATAAAGAGCAGCTATCCCATGGTGTTTACAAAACCTATACCGAAACAAATTTACGTTATTCCATGCTGGCGCCGTTCAGCATGTTTGACGAAAAAAACACTGGGACAAATTTACCCGCGCAAATCGACTTATATGCAACGAATGGAAATGAGTATGAATTTCTATTCATTGCGAAAGGCGGCGGGTCCGCCAACAAATCTTTCCTGCATCAAGCCCTTCCAAGTGTCCTCACACCAGATCGCCTCGTTCCGTTCATTCAGGAGAAAATGACGGAGCTTGGAACAGCAGCCTGCCCACCTTACCATCTCGCTGTCGTAATCGGAGGTACCTCTGCGGAGGATACGATGAAGACGGTAAAACTGGCCTCAACAAAATATTATGATGAGCTGCCGACCTCCGGCAATGAATTTGGCCGCGCTTTTCGTGATTTGGAAATGGAAAAGGAGATTTTGAAAGTAGCGCAAGGTATCGGCATTGGCGCCCAGTTTGGCGGCAAGTATTTCTGCCACGATGTTCGCGTGATCAGAATGCCTCGCCATGGGGCAAGTGTTCCATTGGGAATAGGTGTTTCCTGTTCGGCAGATCGGCAAGTCAAAGGCAAAATAACCAAGGAGGGCATATTCTTGGAGCAGCTGGAAACAAACCCAGCCCAGTATTTGCCTGAGGTCTCAAAGGAAGACCTTGAAGATCATGTGGTCAAAATCGACCTGAATCAGCCGATGAAGGATATTCTGGCAACTTTGACACAATACCCGATCAAGACCCGGCTCAGCCTCAGTGGTACGATTATTGTCGCCCGTGACATGGCTCATCGGAAATTGCGCGAGCTGCTAGAAAATGGAGACGGCCTGCCACAGTATTTTAAAGATCATATTATCTACTATGCCGGACCGGCCAAAACACCGGAGGGATATGCATCTGGATCCTTTGGGCCGACGACGGCAGGCCGTATGGATGGCTATGTGGATCAGTTCATGGCTGAAGGCGCCAGCATGGTGATGCTGGCAAAAGGTAACCGCAGTAAAGCTGTTGTAAATGCCTGCAAGGAACATGGTGGTTTTTATTTAGGGTCGATCGGCGGTCCGGCGGCAATCCTTGCACAGGACAATATCAAAAAAGTCGAAGTACAGGAATTCGAAGAGTTTGGAATGGAGGCAATCTGGCGTATCGACGTTGTAGATTTCCCCGCCTTTATTGTTATGGATGACAAGGGAAATGATTTTTTCGCCCCTAAACGGCCCACTTTCTGACGGATAAAAAAAGCCAATGACCGGCACGATCGTAAAGCACTCTGTCCGCATCGCTGGCCACCAAACCAGTATCTCGCTTGAACAAAAATTCTGGACCATCCTTCAGGAAATCGCGCTGCGCGAAAATGTCAGTATCAATAAACTGATCACAAATATTGATGCAACCCGATCGGGAAACATGAGCAGTACACTACGATTGTTTGTTCTTGAGGATTTGGAGCGCCGGCTCTCATCTAATATGGATTAACTCAAATCTTTTTGTAGGAATACGCCGCCCAGGCCCTATATTAAGATGTATCCGAGAGGCATAAATCTTGTGAGGCTGTGAACACCATGGGCGATGTTGTCAATCTAAATCAATTCCGAAAAAAACAGGAACGAAAATCAGCAAAAGAAAAAGCGAGCCAAAATCGCCGGGCATATGGCCGAACGAAGGCGGAGCGCAAAGATGCTGAAAAACAACACCGAAAGGATACCAATGAGCTTGATGGGAGGAAGTTGACAAACCAGCGGAAGACCGATGACAGTTCAAAGGCCGAAAGTTAGGCCTTTCTTCACTTTTTTTTCTTAAAAATAGACAGATATTGTCACGAAGCTGACTCAACTTTCTTCTAGAAATGGTTCTTGCAAAACCACTTCAACGACTTGTGGAGAATTTTTAATGAGTATGGAATTGAATCAAAAAGAACCTGCATTGCGGGAAATTCTGGAAGATCCGATTATCCACGCAGTTCTCAAAAGGGACGGACTTACAGTAGAGGATGTGAGAAAAGTTGTGTCATCCTATCAGCGAACCGCCAAGAAGGCCTCTAATTAGGCCACATTACAGCTGATTGCGATGTGACGAATTTACATCTGACACCATCTTTTATTGTGCAATAACACCCTGTCGCGGTATGATTGAAAAACAAGCCTTTCGTCGCTACAACCAAAAGACAGGGTATCATGACAGCTGCAAGTAAATATAAGAAGAAATCTGCAACGATCCGTGGCATAAAAATGGCCTATATCGAAGAAGGTGAAGGCGATCCGATTGTCTTCTTGCATGGCAATCCGACTTCTTCATATTTATGGCGAAATATTATGCCGCACCTGGAAGGCCAGGGCCGGTTGATTGCACCGGATCTTATCGGTATGGGCGATTCCGAGAAGCTGCAGGACAGCGGCCCGGAAAGTTATACATTTAAAGAGCATCGTAGCTTTTTACATGAACTATTAGCTTATCTGGAGGTAGACCAGAACGTAACCCTGGTTATCCATGATTGGGGGTCTGCACTTGGCTTTGACTGGGCCAATCAAAATCAGGGCGCCATGAAAGGCATCGCTTACATGGAAGGTATCGTCCAGTCCATTCCTAGCTGGGATAGCTGGCCGGAAGGCGCCCGCAATATTTTTCAGGGCTTCCGCAGCCCTGCAGGAGAAGATCTCGTTCTTGAAAAAAACATATTTGTCGAACGGGTTTTACCGGGCTCGATTATCCGAGAATTGGAAGATGCGGAACAGAGTGAATATTTGCGCCCATTTCGCAATGCAGGAGAGGACCGTCGGCCTACATTGACTTGGCCGCGACAAATACCCATTGCGGGTGAACCGGAAGACGTTGTGGAAATTGTGAATAGCTATTCTGAATGGCTGAGCCAGTCAGAGCTGCCAAAACTCTTTATCAACGCCGATCCGGGATCAATTTTGATCGGCCCTCAACGGGAATTCTGCCGAAGCTGGCCCAATCAAACTGAAATAACCGTCAAAGGTCTACATTTCATACAAGAAGACAGCCCGAATGAAATTGGTCAGGCAATATCTGATTTCGTTACAAAAATCTAACCAAGGGAATAATGACCAGCCATGCCGTCTGCGACTAAGAAACTGAAACTCAATCCGCTGCAAAGCAAAACACTGGTTTTACTGCAGATTTTAGCCCGGGATGCGGATAGTTCAGCTGCTGTTGCGGAGTCAGATGACATTCGCGTCACACGCCTGCCACATGGTCACGGCAATCATATGCATGTTGGACAGTATGTGGTTTCAACTAAAGATGCCAGCGGTCTGGACAATCCGGCTGTATGGGTTGCTTTGGTACGCAAGGGACTTGTCCGGGAGAACTGGCAAAAAGAAATTATCGTTACGGCGGCAGGGCTTGCCTTTTCTACCGGCCTTGAAAGTAAGTTTGTATCAACATCTGATCATTAACTCACATTCACCAGGATTGGCTTCCTATGAAAACTGGACAGGATCGAAAACTCACTACCATTTTATGTGCCGACGTTGTCGGCTACAGCCGGCTCATGAGCGAAGATGAAGAGAAAACGCTGGAAAGGCTGAAGCAAACACGAGAGGTTTTCAAACGATATATTGACGAGCATTCAGGCCGCATCGTCAATATGACAGGAGACGGTTTAATCGCCGATTTTTCCAGCGCTGTTAAAGCTATGCAATGTGCCATCGAGGTCCAGAACAAATTAAACAAGGATAATACCGGTCTGCCGCAATCCGACCAAATGGCCTATCGAGTTGGACTTAATTTGGGGGATGTCATTATCGAAGGCGATGATATCTTTGGTGAAGGCGTTAATGTGGCAGCCCGACTGGAAGCTATGGCGCCAGTTGGCGGGATTTGTATTTCCGGCCCGCTTTTTGATCAGGTCAAAAATAAATTTCCGATGGCATTCAATTTTCTTGGCAATAAAACCGTCAAGAATATAGCAGACCCTGTAGCCGTCTATTCACTTTCACTCAATGAGACTGCGGACGACCAAAATCCAGCATCCGCTGCTGCTCCGCTTGAAGACGTCGAACCATCAATCGATGTTGAAGACAAGAGGCTTCGAAAAATGGTCAAGAAGCAGGCGGCTTTTTACCGTCTCGCCTTTATTTATGGCAGCATTATTGTTTTTCTGTTTGTTATTAATGCTGCAACTTCAACCAGTTACTGGTGGTTTTTATGGCCCGCCGGCTCTATGCTCCTCGTCCTTGCTATACGCGCTATATCCGTCTTCGGCAAAGGCCCGGTAGGCGATGATTGGGAGGAACGTAAATTCTCTGAACTGAAAGAAAAAAATCGTAAGAGCTTGTCCTAGGATTCATCAACTGTGATTTTGCTGGCAATATCGTCAAGCGCCTGATTATCCGGATTGATCTGATTGCTAAAGAATACAACTGGTGTGTTAGCTGCCGTAAATGTCAGGGCCGCCTGACCATTAATCTCACTCAGATCCCACGCGTCCCCCTGTCCGCGGTCTTCCGTCAATAATCCCAATACATCGAAAATCTGATCAAGATCCACGGTGTCTTCGCCCGCGTCAAAATCCGAAATCGTAATCTCGAAATCCGGATCAGATGGCCCGCTCAAATACGCTCCTGTAATTGCAAAAACATCCGCCCCGCTGCCTCCTTCAAGGATGTCGTTACCGCCATTACCCTGTAAAGTATCGTTGCCACCATTCCCGGCGATCCAGTCATCTCCATCACTGCCGACCAACAGTTCCGCGCCGCCATCTCCTTGAAAAATCTCACTGACAAAATTCACGGAAAGAACCGCACTGCTACTATCGCCATCACCGTCTGTCAGGAAATATTCAAAACTATCCTCAGCCCCGGGCTCAGCTGATTGAGGGGCTGTATAGGTATAATTTCCATCCATATCAATTGACAACGAACCGCCTAAATCAGTCTCAATAATCAATGGATCAGAATTTTGCGGTATATCATAATTTATCGAATTATAAGTCAGGCTTGTCAATGTACCTCCGTCGGCTCCCAAAAGATCAACGACACCGGAACTAACCACATTATCGGATTCTACGACAGGAACCGTATCCTCCAGAACAGAATCAAGATCATTTGGGTCAATGACGACAATTGGATCTTGCCCGGCATTTTCCACATTTGCCAGCTCATCTGTATCCGTTCCGTTTCCAATACCCACGGCGACGACTTCAATATTATTGCCATCCGCAAAATTCTGCCAATCATTCCCTCCCGCTGTGGGTACGCCCTGGCCACTATTCGGCGCACCATCGGAAATAAAGTAAGCAATATGGTTAAAGCCTTCCAAATTTGGATCGTCCAAATTCGCATTCAAAACTCCTTGCGCACCGGTCTCACTGTCAGCAACGGCCGCCGCATAACTGGTCCCGCCGCTCGGAATCAAGTTACCCGCTGCACCAATAAATGCCTGAGCATCAGAAATCGATGTGCCGCTGTAAACAATACTCGCAGCACTGGAAAACCCGATGATCGTTATATTGACCGCTCGTGATGCCTCTCCATAGTCTCCGAGCAGGTTACTCACGGATTGCTTCAACACATCCATGCGGGTCCCGCTTCCACCGCTGACACCCTGACTCATCGATCCAGACGTATCCAGGATAAGCACCAGGTTGTAAGCCGGCAGTTGTGGGGCTTCGAGGATAACATCATCCGGACTAGCCAATGGTGCATCATCAACAATGGTTGTGCTAAAGGAGCCACTAGCACTTGATCCGTCATTATCTTCCACGTCATACCCGAAGGTGAAGAGCAGGCTGTCTTCACCGGCGCCGCCATGGTCAACAACATCCTGCAATGTCATGCTGTATCCGAAGTTATCTCCGTCGCCATTTGGCGCGAAATCCAGCGTAAACACTGTACGTGGGGCACCGTTTTCCGGAACTGCGGTCGCTGTTACACGTTGCGTCACTCCATCGCTCAGTGTCGTTAAATCATACTCAACATTGTCGCCGCGCGATGTAATACTCGGAAGGTTATCAATAGTTAAGGCGACCGACCCGAAGCCATCCAAACCCATATCTATGGCGACAACACCGGTGGCAGTCGAAGATTCGGGTGAAATATCGGATCCTTCCGGCAAATCATCCTCATCCAATATCACGTTATCGGCAATACCGAGAATTGGCGCACTATCCTTAACTTCAATACCGAGCACGCCGGAAACGGACGCTCCCGCTTCATCGAACGCGGTGAATGCGAGATCAAACTCGACGAGCGGGACAACATTGCCAAAACCGTCTGAATGATCGAGTGGCCCATCAAGGGTCATATCGTAAGTACCATCTTCGGACAAGGTAATTGTAAATATGGTTGCCCCACCAGCCGTTCCAACAATTGTGTCAGTGCCAAGGCCTGAAAGAACAACATCGGAGCCGCCAGAAGATACATTCGAGGCTGCAAAATCAATTTGCTCGGCATCAAAAATTACGCTGCTCAAGGTTCCGCTTCCACCGGTTACACCCAGTGATCCATCAACTACGCTGCCGTCGGTATCTGCTTCGTCAAGATCCGCCGCCTCAGGGCTTTCGATATCGATCGCTGGCTCGTCATCAATGATATCAATCGAGAGCACATCTGCATCCCCATCCACGACCACATTTTCAGAGGCACCGACAATAGAAATTGTCAGAGATTCTGTTCCCTCATAAACATCATCGTCCAAAAGCGGAACATCAATGCTGATTGTTGCACCTGCAGGCAGGCCCGTCTCCCCGCCGTCGAAAGTAGCCGTTTTTACAGCATCTGCACTATAATCGCTGCCTTCAGATGCCGTTCCTGAAATTACGTAATCAATGTCGAGCTTTGCGCCGGCCGCAAGGGGTTTATCTAAAACCAGCTCAAAGGAAAGAACACCGGCTCCTTCCCCCACCTCGCCATTGGCGATTGCGGTGCCATCCAAGGTTGCCTCGGTGATGCGGACCACACCAATATCATCATCAACAATAACAACAACTGTTTCCTTGAAGGCAAAACTGATATTCGCGTTGTCAGCACCTATCAATTCAATAATAAAGAATTCAAGATTCTCGACAACATCATCGTCCGTGACAGTCACGGTAAAGCTTGTAGACAACTGACCTGCAGGAATGATCGCTGTTCCATCGCCATCAACAACAAAGTCATCCGCAGATGCCGTACCTGGCCGGACATCATAGGTAATTGTTACCGGAAGACCTGACGGCTCATCCAAACCAATGACGACCTCGTAGGAAATAATGTTGCCAGTTACAGGATCGCGGACCGTATTGACCGAGACTTTAGCGTCTGGGCCATCACTTACGCCCCCTTCAACAGCTTCGATTTCATTCAGATTTAAAATCGTATCGCCGAGCAGTTGCGCAGATTCCAGCAAATCACTTGATCCCAGTCCATCTGAAATAGCCAGGGCCGCAAACTGCTGGAAGTCGGCCCCGCCCCCTGTGTTGTTAGAGCGGTTTCCGCCTTCTGGCTCTATTCGGGTCGGATCGAATTGGTCTTGCTCGTCAAACCAATTCGGATTAACGAGCTGCAATGCGTCGCCATAAATCGTATAAAGCTGGTCCGCCGTTAGAATAACGGGGCTTTCCGGTGCACTGGAAAAGCTCCTCACAATAACCGATTGGTTCGCGATACTAAGAAATTGAGATCCGCCTTCATTGGCAATCACTATGGCGCCGGTAAACAGTGTAAAGATTGATTCTTCACCGACATTTTTAACATGTCCCGACCAACTGGTTCCACGAATACCTATTGTTCCAACAGGTGTCTTTACGCTCACATTATCTGCATCATCTTTGGCAATCTGCCCGCTGACTAACGAAAAGACGCCTTGTAACAAAGAGACCCCAAAAGATCCTTCACCACCGGAAGGATTATAAATCATCTCATCTAGGACTGCCCGACCATTCTCGCCCATCGAAAATTGTGTCTCATCTGCGAAAAGAATAGCAAACGATCCGTCAGTGCCGGTTTCCAATACATCGCCCTGGAATACAGCGGCTCCCGGCACCAGTTCATCAATAGTGCCATCGACATGTTTTGCTGTGACAGTGCCGCTCAATTCCGTAACTTCACCGATTGGTCCATCTGCATCGGATTGTGTAGATGTGGACTGGGCAAGCGGCCCCGGCCCTGAGAGTTTACTCACCACGTCTGACGTAATCCTGGCGCCACCCGCAGTTAACAGATCAGCACCGGGAAATGAGGAGAAGTAATCGTTGATTGTGATGAAATCACCGTTTTCGGACGTCAATATAAGATCAACACCGTCCCGGGAGAATTCAGCGATTAGAGGGGAAATCTCGGCACCAAGCTGCAGATTTCCATCAACTGGTGCATTATATTCTGCGACTTGTTTACTTAGCAGATCGTCATTGTTAATTTTTTTCACAATTAAATTCCTACAAACCTGCCTTTAAACGCGCCCTTGTGATTGTTGCAAACAAACACGATTAGGGCTTAGCGTCATTTTGTCCTTCAAAGACAAAAAATTCTTTTGAATACAATAAAATATAAGTACACGAGCTCAATAATAATAAATACTATAACATAAATAATCGATTTCCGCCACATTTTGGACAAATTTTATGAAAGTTTTTCAAAGTTATAGTTAATTGTGGCAAAGTAACTCTAGATACAGAACAGCCATATATATCAAATAAGGCCAAAAATTCATGGCAAGTAATATAGCCGCGAAAGTATTCGATTCTTTGACTCAGCCCGTCAAATGGTTGTTTTTTGCGGGAAGCGGACGTTTTTCCGCTATTTTGGTCTTGATCGCCGCCTTGCTTCTACAAATTTATGACCCGCCATTTCTTTCAAATTTTCGAGATCGCGTTTTTGACTATTACCAGCAGTCTTTGCCTCGGGTGGCGGCGGAACCACGTCCAGTTGTCGTGATTGATATAGATGAAAACAGCTTGTTAAACCTGGGCCAATGGCCTTGGCCAAGATCTTATTTGGCACAGCTCGTTAAAAATGCCACCCGGAAGGGTGCGGCCGTTATTGGCTTCGATATATTATTTGCAGAAGCAGACAGACTGTCACCCGATAAAATATCACAAAGTATTCCCAACCTTTCCAGTGATATTAAAACACATCTTTCCACACTTCCTTCATTTGACAGCATCTTTGCCGATGAAATTGCAGCCAGTCGAGTTGTCCTGGGTGTTTCCGTAAGTCCAGAGATAGATGGCGCCAACAACTACGGCATGGAACGGGTCGCCTCCTTTGCCGCCTTGGGTAAAGACCCTAATCCATATTTAAAAACCTTCCCTGCATTGATCGGGAATATTGACGAGCTGGATAAAGCTGCCGCCGGACGTGGCATGGTCAGCCTTGATCAGGATTTTGATGGAATTGTTCGCCGGGTACCCTTGGCCAATAAAGTGGGGGATAGAATTGTCCCGACCCTCGCCCTTGATATGTTGCGGGTGGCAACCGGTCGAAATGTGGTCATCCAGACGAATGACAATGGCATCGTTGGATTTAAAATTGCCGGTACTTTGGTGCCTACGGATACTAAAGGGCGCATATGGATCAAATATTCAGAATTTGATCCGGAACAGTATATTTCCGCCCTGGATGTCATCAATGATACAGTTGATCCGGCGCGGCTCGCCGGCAGGATGGTGCTGGTTGGAACTTCAGCGACGGGCCTCAAGGATCTTCGAGCCTCGCCACTCACTTCGAACCTGCCAGGTGTGGAAATGCATTTACAGTTGCTCGAGAATATATGGACCCAGTCTTATATGTTCCGGCCTGATTATGTGGCGTTGTTTGAGTGGTTGGGAACATTGTTAACCGGCCTGACATTGATCGTACTCGTCCCACTTGCAGGCGCCCGAATGACTTTGGGACTCCTGGTATTCGTGGGCACAGTCGCTGTATCTTCCTCGGCTTACTTCTTTATCTATCACTCAGTTTTAATTGATGTGACGTATACGCTCTTTGCATCGACGCTGATTTATATAACGCTTGTTTACGCGAATTATCTCAGTACCGAGCAGGAGCGAACGCGGATCCGAACTGCTTTCGCACTTTATCTTTCCCCCGAATTGGTCAGCCGCCTCTCGGCGTCTCCGGAAAGCCTCGTCCTTGGGGGAGAGGAAAAGGAGATGACGTTCATGTTCTGTGATATCCGGGAATTCACAGTTATCTCGGAGAGTTATAAACACGACCCGCAAGGCCTCACGAAGTTGATAAATCGGTTTTTGACACCGATGACGGGTGAAATTCTCCGTCGCAACGGAACCATTGATAAATATATGGGTGATTCCATTATGGCCTTTTGGAATGCTCCTATTGACAATCCAATGCATCCGAAAGATGCCGCTGACACAGCATTACAAATGATTCCGCATTTGAGTAAACTCAATGCTGAACTCAAAATTGAAGCTATCGCAGAAGAGCGCACTTTCAAACCGCTACGGGTTGGAATCGGCCTGAATACAGGCTCATGTATCGTTGGCAATCTTGGATCTGAACAACGATTTGACTATTCAGTCCTGGGCGATCCTGTCAATCTGGCATCACGGCTTGAAGGACAATCCAAGGAGTACGGCTTTAGTATAATCGTTGGCGAAAGCACTGCCCAGCATCTTGCCGGTTATGCGATGATAGAGCTCGATTTGATTGCCGTTAAGGGAAAATACGACGCCGTGAGAATATATGGTTTACTCGGTGGTCCCGAGCTTTGTGAAGACCCTGATTTTTCAGCTGCCAGGAAGCTTGTTGATGAGTTTCTCGGGCATTATCGTACGCGGCATTGGGCCGAAGCACTTGAGTTGACAGCCGCCATGAAAGAACACAATCCCCGGTTCGATATATTTGCAGATATGTATAAAGGTCGGATCGAAGAATTCCTGCAATTCCCACCGCCTGCGGATTGGGATGGGGTTTATCGAGCCACAAGGAAATAAATCAACCGATTAAAATCCGTCCCCGGCACTCATGGCACCAAGCCGTGCTGTAATTTCACGAAAACCCACTATGGTCTCTGTGATGATATCAGCTGCTGATTTCTGGGCAGTAATAAGACTAGCGGATTGCCCGGCCAGTCCGACACTTGCTTCCATATCACCGCCGAAATAAAGATCCTGAATACGGGCAAATGTATCTTTTGGCATCAACCCTTCTTCATGTATGGAAAGCGTCTTTTCTGTTTTCAAGGCGCGAATACAAGGGGTCGATTTTTTGTTTAAAACATAAGTTCCCGTATCTTCAGCATCAATGATCGCATTTTTATAATTTACATGAACCGGGCTTTCTTTTGCAGACACAAAGCGTGTCCCCATTTGAACCGCCTCTGCTCCCACGGCGAATGCGGCAGCCATTCCCCGACCATCAACAATTCCGCCAGCTGCAACCATAGGAACATCAACTTTGTCACGTATAGCCTGCAGCAATACCAGGGTTGAAACTTCTTCCGGATTTTTAAACCCACCGCCCTCAGATCCTTCAACAATCAAACCATCGACGCCTGCCTCGACAGCCTTCAGCGCCGCTTTAACAGTTGGCACTGCATGATAGACAATGATGTCATGAGCTTTCAGTATTTCGATTAATTTAGCCGGATTTCCTGCGGAAGTGGTGACGAATTTAACGCCGCATTCGGCGACAAACTTGATCATATTTTCGTCACGAAGAAATAAAAGCGGCAGATTTATGCCAAAAGGAGCCTCCGTCAGCTCCTTCATTTTTTGAATTTCCCGTATGCAATTCTCTGTTTCACCTGAAGAGGTTTCAATAATCCCTAATCCACCTGCATTACAGACTGCCGATGCCAAAGGTGATCTGGCGATCCATCCCATAGGCGCCTGTATTATGGGATATTTTGCGCCAGTATGTGCAAGTACGCGGTTCATTTGTGATCCCTAAATCAAAAAAATTTAGCTCAATGATATTCCCACAGCTTCTTCCAGATCCCTAAGTGCCTGGTCTTCGCTGATTACTTTAATAGTCTTCATACCCATGGCAGATGCTGGCTTTAAATTAATACCCAGGTCATCCAGATAGACAACTTCGTCTGCAGTAACTCCCATCTCAGAGCAGGCAAATTCATAAATTCTTGGATCCGGCTTTCGCAGTCCGATTTTGCTGGATTCAATGACTTGATTGAAGATTGCCATCACATCCTTCACTTCGGCTTGGGCCATTGCATCGCGCGTCATTCCAGGGCCCTTCCCCGCAGCGACATTGTTGGTAAGGCACGTACAGTTAAATTTTTCACGACAGTTTTTCAATGCCTGAACCATACGGGGACGGACATCTCCGGCCAAAAGTTTGATTATTTCAATCCCGGCAATCGAATGCCCTAATGCCTCGCTTTCAATTTCAAACAGCTTATCAAATTCATCCAGCGTGACATCGCTGCGCTCAAACTTCGCCCAGGCATTTGTATCCGGGTTCGTTGAGTTAATCCGGCGGATAAAATTTTCCGGCAACCCTCGTTCTTTCTCAAACCGTGTAAAAGAGTCAAAGGGACTCGTCGTGAGAACCCCTCCGAAATCCCAGAGAACCGCTTTAATCATTTTGGAATGAACCTTTTCTATCGATTGGCAAATCTCCCGTAATCCTGCGGTGATATGCTGTTATTCTTAATTTCCTTGGATAGTGACAGCGGTGAAATGTGTTGTCAAATATGATCATGCTTTGAAATGCGAATAAAATTCATTACGTTAAGAGAAATCGTATAAAGTCGTATTATTGTAACAACGGGAGCATCCGTATGAAAGCCTCGGTTCTATCTGTTCTGTCCTTCCTCCTTTTGGCACCAGGAGCGATGGCATTTGATTCTGATGACATTAAAAAATTAAAGGAAACAGGCAGTTGCCCAGGCTGCGATTTACGGGCAGCAAAGTTACAATCCGAAGATTTTACAGATGCGTATCTAAAAGGTGTCAATTTACGCGATACAATTCTTAAAGAAGTCATTCTCGAAAACGCCAACTTGTCGAATGCCGATTTGCGCCGTGCCGATCTGGAAAAATCGAATTTGGTAAATGCTGATCTTGAAAGCGCCATCATACAGGGCGCCGATCTTGAGAAGGCAAATATGAAAGGCGCAAATCTAAAACAAACGGACCTGAGGCGTGCTGATTTCGAGAGTGCCAATATCGAAGGTGGGAAATTTCAAAAAGCGGATATTCGCAAAGCCAGCTTTAAGCGGGCGATTTTGCAAAAAGCGAATTTCAGTGATGCAAACCTGACGGAGACGAATTTCAAACGCGCTGACATGACTGATATCACGATGACCAGTGCTGAGCTAAGAAACGCAAATTTTTCCCGTGCAAATTTGACCAATGCGCGATTGCAGGAGGCTGATTTGCGACAGGCTAATTTCCACAGAGCAATTTTGATCGATGCGAACCTGGCTGGGGCAGAGCTTGAAGATACGACATTCTGGGGAGCCAATTTGTCTGGGGCTAACCTTGAAGATGTCGAAGGCTTGGAACAAGAGCAGCTGGACCCCGCATGTGGTGACGACAAAACGGTTTTACCGGACGACTTACTTATCACAAAGTGCCAGTAACAAATTAGAGCTGGTAGATAAGGTCCGGCAGCTTGCCCAATTCTGAAATCTCATGGAACTTTGGATCTTCCAAAGGAGCTTCTGCATGTTCCAGCGCCCAAGTTAGATCATGAGGTATATGCACAGCCCAACTGCCGATAGACAGGGCTGGAATTACATCTGATTTCAAAGAATTGCCAACCATCATGCATTGATGGGGCGCAGTCGAATGCTGGCTGAAAATGCGACGATAAACCTCAGGTTTCTTCTCACTTACGATTTCAACGACATCAAATAATTCACCCAGTCCTGATTGAGCAAGTTTTCGTTCCTGATCAAACAAATCCCCTTTGGTTATCATAATCAAACGAAAATTGGAGGATAACTCGGTTAGCGTTTCAAAAACGTTCGGTAATGTTTCTACGGGATGCCTGAGCATTTCGCGGCCCGTCCGCAGAATGTCATGCAGAACCGCTGCCGGCACCCTGTCTTCTGTAACTTCAATGGCCGTTTCGATCATCGACAAGGTAAAGCCTTTTACACCATAGCCATAAAATTCGAGATTTCGCCGCTCAGCGGCTAAAAGCCGCTCGGTAACATGATCCCCGCTTGCGTAATCCTTTAGCAAATTCGTAAATTTTTCCTCTGTCATCCGGAAGAAATGTTCGTTTTGCCAGAGTGTATCATCTGCATCGAACGCGATAACAGACAAAGAGGACATATGTGCCATAATGCTACCTTTTAGAGGGAAAGGCGACAGGCCTACTCAGCGGCCTGATCCGGGATGATCTTGCCCGGGTTCATAATATTGTCCGGGTCCAGTGCATGCTTCAACGTTGCCATGACATCAACTGCTTCGCCATGCTCGCGATACATATATTTCTTTTTACCGAGCCCTATACCGTGCTCGCCCGTACAAGTTCCATCCATCGCCAATGCCCGATCAATCAACCGCCCATTCAGGCGTTCCGCCTCTGCCAGCTCTTCTGGATTTTCCTTTTTTATAACGAAAGAGAGGTGGAAATTGCCGTCACCGACATGTCCAACCAAGGGGGCAATCAGAAAGCTTTCTTCGAGATCTTGCTTGGTTTCAAGAATGCAGTCTGAAAGGCGGGAGATGGGAACACATACATCTGTCGCCCAAATTTGCGCCCCATTCCGCAGGGCGATTGCCGCATAAGCCGCATCATGTCTGGCTTGCCATAATCTGGTCCGCTCTTCCGCCTGCGTCGTCCATTCAAAGCCTTCCGCTCCAAATTCCGAGCATATATCGCTGACTTGCTCAGCCTGTTCCTTCACATATGCTTCGCTCCCATGGAACTCCAAAAACAAAGTTGGTTTTACCGCCAATTCAAGATTGGAATATCGATTGATGGCGTCAACCTGCACCTCATCCAGCAATTCAATCCGGGCAACGGGAATGCCCGATTGAATAGTCAGGATCACAGCCTGGATCGCGCCTTCGATGTCCGGAAAACACACTGTCGCGGCAGAAATCGCTTCCGGGATTCCATAAAGCTTCAACGTAATCTCAGTAATAATCCCCAATGTGCCTTCTGCACCAATATAAAGTTTAGTCAAGTCATACCCAGCCGCACTTTTTTTCGAGCGATGGCCGGTTGATATGATCCGACCATCCGGCAAAACAACTGTCATACAAAGGATGTTTTCCCGCATGGTGCCATAGCGAACGGCATTTGTACCCGAAGCACGGGTCGACGCCATTCCGCCGATGGAGGCATCGGCGCCTGGATCAATGGGAAAGAACAGGCCCGTATCCCTTAAATATTCATTCAATTGTTTACGGCGCACGCCCGGCTGCACGGTACAATCCAGATCTTCCTGACCAACTCTCAGCACCTTATTCATATCATTTAGGTCAATAGAAATACCGCCATGCACGGCATTCACATGACCTTCCAGTGATGTACCTGCACCGAAGGGAATGATTGGCACTTTGTGATACGCGCAAATCTTAACGATTTCGGATACTTCTTCCGTACTCTGCGCAAAGCACACCGCGTCTGGCGCCGACGGAAAATGCCAGCTTTCGTCATGCCCGTGCTGTTCTCGCACGGCCTCTGCTGTCGTGCACCGCTTCCCCAATAAATCCGTAAGTTTTTGGACCACTTGATCCATTTCGGCATGTTGGCTGGCCATAAACATTCCCTTGTTTTCTTTATCCGTCGGACTGGTCAGCCCGATATAAAGACATTATCATACTTCCTGACCGCTATTCAAAACAAGAAAATCAACCGCCAATACAATAAAAGGTAATATCAATGACGGGTCCTGCCCTTCCTGCAATACATCAACAATCGGTTCTTACAGAGTGGATCGACTATAACAATCACATGAATGTCGCCTTTTATGTATTGATTTTCGACCAATCTCTCGATGTTTTCCTTGATGAGATCGGTCTAACCAGAGAATACAGAGAGAGTGCAAATTGTACCGTTTATGTGTTGGAAACCCATGTCACCTATCTTCAAGAGGTGCATGAGGGCGATCCACTTGAGATGACGGTCAGGGTTATAGATTGCGACGAAAAACGGATGCATTTATTTTTGGAAATGTATCATAGGGATAAGGGTTATCTAGCGGCAACATCAGAGCAGATGATTATGCATCTCGATAAAACCGGCCCAAGTGCCGCGCCAATGCCAGCAGCCATGCAGGCCGCACTGGAAGCAAACAAAGCACTTTACAAGGAAACGCCCGCGCCAAAACAATCTGGTAATGTTATAGGAATTCGGCGGAAAAAATAAAAAACGCCGTTTCGTAAAACAGCGTTTCTAATACGAGATTCAAGGATAAATGCTAGGCGGCTTCTGCCTCGTGGGAGCTGCCAAGCTTGGCGATCAGGTAATCTACATTATCGCCATCAAACTGGTCCTCAAAATGCGTGAGGACACGTTCAATTACCTGATTGCGATAGCGTTCCCGATCTCCTGGAGCGCCGTCAAAATCAAGTTCATTGGCGACTTCCAAACCGACTTTCATAATTTCATGCAAACCGCCTGGAATATGTGATTTTTTGCATAGCTGCTTCAAGCCCTCGCCGCCGGCGTCATTCACAAGGATATGAACATTGGCAACTGCGATATCCGAATATTTGGCCATTGCCGTTTCGAAGAAATCCACATCCCCTACGCAAAGGGCCCGCAGGATAATGGTCGGCGTTAAGCGGCCGTTATCATAAAGCTGATCGATCAGGCTGATTAAATCCGCGTGGCTTGCCCCATCTTTAATAAAACCAATCATGGTTTTCTCACGGCTTTCCAAAATGATATCGGTTGCCATGCTCGGAGACATTTCATGATGGCTGACAAGATGATCGCGAAGTTTATCGGAGACCATCGTCACCAGTCGCTCAGTTACGGTGATCGGTAATGTACTCCGATGCGCCATGGGAGCGTTTACTTTTTCGCTATCCCCAAACTGGTCAAGCACCTTCTCAAAAGTGTCTTCTGAAATTTCAGCGCCTTCATTGCTCATGAGAGTTGCGACAACATCTTCATTTCCGGTTTCAGCCAGTTTTTCGGAAACTGCTTCAGACACAACGACACGGCTGGCAACTGCCGCTTGATGTAAATCGGATTTCGAGGAAATAATTTCAAATAAATCGTCGTCCGACAATGCTTCTGAAAAGCTTATCATCGGCGTCGCAACATCCGCCACGTCACTTGCGAGAGTTTTGGCAATATCGTTAGGGAGATCCGGAACTGTTTTGAGTGTTTCTGCCAAAGTCTGGCGTACCAGTATTTCCGCATCATTCACAAGCAAACGGAAAATTTCCTCAGCTTCGCGACGTTCCGTTGGATTAAAACCGTCATCCCCCAAACCGCCAGCAATCTTTTCAACTGTTTCTGCCCGTACTTCTGCAGATCGATCTGTAAGTAACCGTTCGACGTCAGCTGGACTTAAAGAACCCGAATTTACCACTTTGGCTCCAATACTTGAATTAATCCCAAGTTCAAATATCGCCGATTAATCTTAAAATTCTCTTAATCAAGTCGCCCTTCGACAACCTCTTTTATGGTACGGATCTGGTCTTCTACCTTAATATCCAGGATACTTGTGATTTCAAGATCTTTATCTTCGTAGACATCTTCATCCGGTTTTTGAGCCTGCCATTCCAAAATACGGGCATCTCGGGCTATAATCAGACGTTCAATCTGGGGTCTGAATATGACGATCATCGCTGTTAACCAACGGTTTGCGGGCCAGGATGGTGTACTATGATCGATAGCAAAACTATCCAGCATATCGATGACGTCTTTTTTGTCGTACCAGTTCTCTCCTGTCACCCAACGATTTGTGGTAAAAAGCTGTGTCGGAAAGCCTGCGCTATCCATAGATACGGCTATTAGATGCGAGAGAATTTCGTCCTCTGCTGTTGGCCATTCCGCAGAGCCCTCGTAAGGAACAGGTTTGACATCCTTTTTTATACCTTTTAGCCGCATAAACGTATGGAAATGACCGTGTTCGTCTTCTCGATGAGAATGGTAATAATATTGCGCATGGGTTTCATCGTCGTAAATATCTCCCTCTGGATAATGATCCCATTCGTAAAAAGTTCCCTCGCCACGCAGTATTTCAGCAACAATATTCGAGCCGCCTTTTTTTAACACCCGGTAACATTCCAGGATTTCATCTGCCGCAGCATTCATTCTGGCAAGTCGTGCAGGATCTAACAGGCGCATTTCCGCCCGTAATTCTGCGGCATCCAGGACTGGATTCTTACCTTTTTCAAGATTAGTCATCTCGTTCATTTTATCCTCAATTATTCTTTTACCAAACGAAAACCTACCAAAATATGCTTTATCGATGCTGGTCGCGTATGCCAGGCGGCCGATCGGCAAACACCACATCCTTTATCGTCCCACGACCCACCTTTTACAACATAATGGTTGCCTGGCTTCGGAGTTGACGTCCATTCAAACACCTGACCGGAAGCATCAAGCATACCATAAGGGCTTGCCCCATCCGGAAAACTTCCCACCGGCGTCGTGTCAAATGGACCTTTATCATGGCTGTTTAACACATTTGCATCGTAATCATTTCCCCATGGATATCTGTTTCCCAAGGGACCTCGGGCAGCTTTCTCCCACTCCTTTGCTGTTGGCAATCGCCAAATTTCTCCGGTTTGATCTGAAAGCCATTTGGCATAGGCAACAGCAGAGGAATGCGACACCAAAACAACTGGATGATCAAGACGGGCAGGATCGGGGATATCTTCCACCCACTGGAATTTTATAGTCCGCTCAAAAGGATGAATAAGGCCATATGATCGCCAAAGTTTTTCCGTAACGCCGGGTGCAGCATGCCCCGTATCGCTGACGAAATTCTCATATTGGCTGTTGGTTACCAGGTTTTTCATGATTGTAAAAGCCGGCAACTCTCTCTTTTGACGAGCCTCCTCGTTTTCGTACCATTTTTGGTTTCGAGTTACTGAATGACCATAGGCTGCCTCATCTAACCGATACCCATAATCTTTCCCGGTTCGATCAGATCCAAAGATAAATGAGCCCGACGGCACAAAAACAGTTTCCGGCATTTCAGCCGCTTGGCTGGCAAAAGACACGCTCATCAGAAAAAGGACAATTGGTAATTTAGATCTGTTCAAAAAAGACTCCTTGCGGCCTCCAATATAAGCATCAAGAAGTAAGACAACATATGATTTCACGAGATGGTGATAGATTGTGTCCAAAGAGACCGGCATACCGCGACATAATGCCTCTGTCATCCGGTATCGTCTTATGCTATCCAATTTTCCTGTAGAATCTACCGGTTCATGTTAAATCTCTAGGAGAGAGTTATGAGTATGACAAAGATTGCGGCCTTCAGCCTTTCACTTGCTATTGCATTGTCTTCTGCAACTGCGTTTGCCGAGGGAGATGCAAAAAAAGGGGCGAAGGTATATAAAAAATGCAAAGCTTGTCACACCATCGAAAACGGCGGAAAAAATAAAGTTGGGCCAAATCTTTTTGGTGTCGTCGGTCGAAAATCCGCCCAGGTTGAAGGCTTTAAATATTCCAAAGCCATGAAGGCTGCTGATTTAACATGGGATGATTCAAATCTGGATCAGTATCTCACCAAACCGAGAGCTTTCGTTAAAGGCACCAAAATGAGCTTCGCCGGTATAAAAAAAGAAAGCCAGCGTCAGGATCTGATCGCCTACTTGAAAACTTTTCAGTAGGTTAGACCTAATCGGCAACACTCCTCAGTTTAGTAATTCCTGTACTTTAGCAGCGATCGCTTGACCTAAAACCAAATGGTCTTCAGCTTCCAAATGAACACCATCTGCTTGGCTGGATTGAATATGCAGTCCGGCATCCAGAAAGGGACTGTCAAGCATTTCAGCGACCCGTTTCATATCACCTGCAAGTTTGAGAGAACGTTCTTGCGCCCCTTCCAGAATACCCGCGAGGGCCGTTAGCTCGCCTATCTGCGGCGGTGCAACAAGGAGTGTTTTCGGCAGCGCGCCAATCCAGTTTCCGGCAGGATTCATTGCCATCGCCAGAAGCGCCCCCGCACCGCAGGCGATGTCGAATGTTGTCCCTGGAAAACGGGGTTTTAAGTCATTTGTTCCCAACATGATAATGACAAGATCCAGCGGCATATGTGTTTCGAGACAGGGCGCAAGGTAAGATTTTCCATTCCTGTCCGATCCCATTATGGGATCGTCAAAAACAGTCGTTCGGCCATTCAGGCCCTCTTCTATTACTTTGTACTCGCTCCCTAATGTTGATTGTAAGACGCCGGGCCAACGAACATCAGGGTCATATCTTTCATAAACACCGAATTGAGTGATTGGCTTACAACCCCACGTATTTGAATCACCATAACAAAGAACATTCCACATTACCTTGACGTCCGTCAGCTCTCGCGAACGATCAATACTGAGCATTTTGCATGACGGCTTACCCTCGCAGCGTTCGGGCCAAGTAAATAGTCTTTCATGTCCGGTCGATGTGTCCCAATAACGATCAAATCTGAGCTGATCTCCTCACTGACACGCAAGACTTCTTCGTAAACCGAACCAAGTCCGACAATATGCTGAACTGCAATTTCATCTGGAATGTTTGCTTTTACAAAGCCATGCAAGGCTTTCGTGGATTGCTCGAGCATTTGCTTTTCGTGATCTTTCGGGAAAAAGGAACCTACCATGCTCATCCCGAAATTTGGCAGGACCGTCATCACATGCAATGTTGAGCCGAATGCTTTCGCATATTCGACCGCCACTTCAACTGACCTTTGCCGCTCATCATCCAAATCCACCGCCAGCAAGATATGCTTGTACATTTATCGTCTCCCCTAATTACGCAGTTGCGGCAGATACAACGCCAGAATTACGACGGCGACGCTGCAACAAAAAGATTCCCACTAATACGACAAGTGCCGGGATATACATCAGTTCTCTTGCCGGTTGGCTTACCGGAACTAGGACAGTAAGGATCTTTTGATCGAAATCCAGGCCTGCGGCCTGCGCCGGACTATCAAACGCCGCATCATCAATCAGCACATCACCATCTTCAACAAGCAGCTCAAGACCGTAAGCTTCAAGCCTTTCCTGTCCCGTCGCTTCATCACCAACGGGCATTATGGCCGTGAAGACAAGCTCATCCCCCACGTCGTCTTCGCCCTGGACAATCAGGCGCAACTCAGATCCCGCCGGGGCATTCTGAACTGCTTCTACGATTTGTGCCGGATCTGTTTCCGCATAAGGAGGCGAGATCAGATCCATCCAGAATCCGGGGCGGAACAAGGTAAAGGCAATGACAATCAACAAGGCGGATTCCCACAGTCGCGACTTAGTGACAAAATATCCCTGAGTACCTGCCGTAAACAATAATATGGCTATGGTCGCTATGACGAAGACGATCGCTCCTTGTACTGGAGTTACATTGATTAGCAACAGATCTGTATTGAAGATGAACAGGAAGGGTAATACCGCAGTCCGCAACGAATAGAAGAAGGCAACGAATCCCGTTCGTATGGGGTCCCCTCCTGACACTGCCGCCGCCGCAAAAGAGGCCAATCCAACTGGCGGCGTCACATCGGCCATGATACCAAAATAGAAAACGAATAAATGAACCGCAATCAACGGTACAATCAATCCATTCTGCTGTCCAAGGCTGACAATCACGGGAGCCAGAAGAGACGACACGACGATATAGTTCGCCGTCGTCGGCAGCCCCATTCCCAGAATCAAGCTCAAGATAGCTGTGAAAATCAAGATCAGCATAATTTGACCCTGCGACAAAAATTCAACTAATTCCGCCAGCACCAGACCAACACCCGTTTGAGACACGGTTCCGACAATCACCCCGGCGGCAGCCGTCGCGATACCGATACCGATCATATTTCTTGCGCCGGAAATCATGCCATCAATCAGCTCATCAAATCCCTGACGAATACGTCCCGACAGGGTTTCTTTGCGGAAAATGGAGAACAGATACCGTTGCGTGAGCAGGATAAAAATCATCAACGCAACTGCCCAGAAAGCTGACAATTCTGGCGACAAGCGTTCAATCATCAAGCACCAGATCAGGACGCCAACCGGTAGTACAAAATGTAACCCCGCCATGACAGTTGGACCAGGTTCAGGTAAGGCCGTTACCGGTGAATTCGGGTCATCCACCACCAGATCCGGATGCTTGGCACAAATGGAGATCAAATAGACATATACCACCAGAATGGCGGCGCCAGCAATCCAGGGTGTCAAAGCCTGTCCCGCCACTTCGCGCACCAAATCAATGGCAAAAAATACGCCAAAACTAACGATGACCATATTGCAGAGAATCAAAGCCCCTTTGGACAATATCTTGGCCTTCGTCCCCTCTTCCGCCTTGGCGACCGCGCCTTTAAACACACCAACCTGCAACAGGATCAAAACGAGAATTGCCACAAGCTTATTCAGTGAGCTGTCCAGCAAATGAAAGATCTCAGAAAGATAGTAAATCGCACCACCTAGGACCAGGATCGACGCCAGCGTGATGCCAAAGGACAATAGAGCCAGCTTGGTTGTTTTGACTTCTCCAGCCCGTGGTAATCCCTGCATATTCATCTTCATTGCTTCAAGATGAACAATGTACACCAACGCGATGTAGGAGATAATCGCCGGCAGGAAAGCATGTTTCACAACTTCGAAATAGCTGATATCCACATACTCAACCATCAAAAAGGCCGCAGCCCCCATGACAGGCGGCATGATCTGACCATTAACCGACGACGCCACTTCAACTGCGCCGGCTTTTTCAGAACTAAATCCAACACGCTTCATCATCGGGATTGTGAAGGTACCCGTGGTAACCACATTGGCAATAGACGAGCCGGATATCAATCCGGTCATGCCGGAGGCAACCACCGCCGCCTTTGCCGGGCCGCCCCGCATATGCCCCATCAACGAGAAGGCTACTTTAATAAAATAATTGCCCGCCCCTGCTTTATCCAGCAAGGCGCCGAATAACACAAACAGAAAGACGAGGCCCGTTGAAACACCAAGGGCAATACCGAATACGCCCTCAGAAGACAACCATTGATGATCTGCGACAGCGCCAAAGCTTGCCCCTTTCCAAGCCAGAATGCCCGGAGCGTAGGGCCCGAGGAATGTATAGCCCAGAAAAATCATGGCAACGATCATCAGAGGTGGGCCGAGCGCCCGTCTTGTTGCTTCCATCAGAACCACCATGCCGACACAGGCGACGATGATATCTGTCATATTCGGGTTACCTGGCCGGTCCGAGAGACGAGAGCCCATAATGCGGTCTGCGATCGCCGTATCAAAAAACACCAGGTACATTGTTGTGATAATGCCGAGAATACCAAGGACCCAGTCCATGATCGGCACATGTCCACGTGGAGAGTTCTTAAAGGCCGGATAGGCCAGAAATGCGAGCATAAGGGAAAAAGCCAGATGTATCGGACGGGCTTCCTTGCCAGAGAATACGCCCCAGCTCAACATGTAAGGAATTGGAGAGGCAATCCACACTTGCCACAGCGACCAGACCAAGGCCAGGCCGGCAATTAACAGAGCAACATTTTTATTTTTTGGGACCCGCCCCCCAACGTCACTCGACGCCACAAGATCTTCAAGTTCCTCGTTACTCAATACTGTGCTTTTGTCTGCGTCACTCATTGAAAGTCTCCCCTCTTTCAATGCAGATATCCCGCGGTGGGCACTCTACATATATATCAGTTTTTGTAAAAAAAATGGGCGGAAGTGTTTCTTCCGCCCATTCGGGTATCTTACATCCAGCCTTGCTCTTTATAATAGCGGATGGCGCCTTCATGCAAAGGTGCGGATAGATTGTTTACAATCATCAACTTTGGATCGAGATTGGCAAATGCAGGATGCATTTTGCGGAAACGCTTAATGTCATCGAAAACTGCTTTCACGATTTGATACACAACTTCCGGATCTGTGTTTGAAGAGGATACGAATGTCGCACCAACACCAAAAGTTTCAACATCTTCGTCTGTGCCCGTGTACATGCCGCCTGGAATAGTTGCCATGGCATAATACGCATTGTCCCCTGCAAGCTTCTTGATCACATCATTATTGACATTGACGAGAACGGCTTCGCAAGATGTGGTGGCTTCCTTGATGGAACCATTGGGATGTCCCGCAGTAAACACGATAGCGTCAATTTTGTTGTCGCAAAGGGCCGCTGCCTGTTCTGAAGATTTAAGTTCGGAAGCCAAGGCGAAATCATCCATTTCCCAACCCATTTTCTCCATGACAACTTCCATGGTACCGCGTTGACCGGACCCCGGGTTGCCGACATTAACCCGCTTACCTTTTAGATCTTCAAAGGTTTTAATGCCCGAATCTTTACGCGCCACAACCGTGAACGGCTCTGGATGTACAGAGAACACTGCCCGCAAATCCTTGAACTCTCCATCCGGGAATTGTTTAGGTGCTGTTCCATTGTAAGCATGATACTGCCAGTCAGACTGGGCAACACCCATGTCCAGATCTCCAGCGCGAATGCCGTTGATGTTTTTCGTAGAGCCGCCCGTCGTATGCGTACATTTGATTTCGTGGTCTTTCGTTCCACGATTTACAAGCTTACAAATTGCACCGCCGACCTGATAGTAAACGCCAGTCTGACCACCGGTACCAATTGTAATAAATGTCTCTGCAGCAGCCGGAACAGCTGTCAAGCCAACCCCGCCAATTGCTGCAACTGCAACTGCCGTTGCTGTAAAAAACTTTCTCATTTCTAACTCCTTCACCTGTCAATATTGTTGCTAGCAATTTGATTTCTCCCCTAGCAACGTTAATCCCGATTACCAGATCTATTTCCTGACAATCAGTGTTTCCTTCAAATGCTTCACGCGAAGTATTGGAAGGAAAATTCTCATACCGGATATTTTATCCCTCCGGCATCCCACAAAACTTCGCTCGTATATCCGCCGCTGTCGAAATGGGTCGGCCAATTGCCATCGCAACATCACGAGCTTGACGGACTAAATCTGCGTTGCATGTGGCCTGTCGACCATCTTTAAGCAACATATTATTCTCAAACCCTACCCTTACATGGCCACCCATTGCAAGGGCGCAACTTATTGTAGTATGTTCAAGAGAACCAAATGCGCAAACTGCCCAAGCGGATTCCTTGGGTGTTAGTGCAATAAAAGGCAATAAATCCATAGGATGAGACTTTTGACCTTCCGTATACCGTCCCAACACATACAATAAAAACGGGTATTTGTCAAGAATCACCCCGTCTGCTGCCAGTGCTTGATAGCGCTTCAAATCCTCCGCCGAGTACAGGATAAATTGGGGCATGATATTCAGGCTTTTCATTTCAGCAAAAAATGACCGGGCTTTTTCTTCTTCGCCTGGAGGCACCAGTTCCTTGATAGCGAGCGAAACCGCTTCGGGTTGCAATTCAAGTACCATTTCCATTTGTTGCTCTGCGGAATAAATGCCCACTGCCTCGGTCGTCGCCTGAATGACAATATCGTCACCCACCCGATCTCGAATGGCGGCAGTTGCATCCCGGTATTTCCCAACATCCAATGTATGGCCGTTCTGTTCATCACGGACATGCAGATGGATCATCGCCGCCCCTTCGCGACGACACAGATCTGCTTCAACTGCCAAGTCCAACGGTGAAATTGGCAGTGCCGGATGATCCGCCTTTGTTTTACGGGCGCCATTGGGCGCCACGGTCAGAACAACCGGACTTGAAACTGAGTCTTCAACTGAAACCTGATTTTTCAAACTGTTACGCCTTCACACTTTGAAGAACCGCGTCAACTGCACGGCCCAATTTTGATACAACTTCGTCGACATGGGATTCATCGACAATAAACGGCGGAGCGAGCAGAACGTGATCGCCTCTATGTCCGTCAATGGTGCCTCCCATGGGATAACACATCAAACCTTCATCCATTGCGGCGGCCTTAATTTTTACGTGAACTTTTAAAGCCGGATCCAATGGTTCCTTAGTCAGACGGTCTGCAACAATTTCCATCCCTTGAAATAAACCACGCCCACGGATATCTCCAACACACGCATTATTGCCAAAGCGTGCCATCAGTCCCTCACGAAGCTGCTGGCCGCGCAGTTGCACGTTGGAAAGTAAATCATTGTCTTCAATATATTGCTGGACTGCCAGCGCGCCAGCGCACGCAACGGGGTGACCCAGATAAGTATGACCATGCTGGAAAAACCCGGAACCGTCGACAATGGCGTTGTATATTTCGTCGGTGCACATCATCGCACCGATGGGTTGGTATCCGGCCCCAAGACCTTTCGCCATGACCAGAATATCTGGCACAATATTTTCCTGTTCTACAGCAAAAAGGCTACCAGTGCGCCCCATGCCACACATCACTTCGTCAGCGATGAATAATACTCCATATTGATCGCAAATTTCACGGATACGGGTGAAATATCCCGCCACTGCCGGAACTGCCCCCAATGTGGCACCAACCACGGGCTCACAGATAAAGGCGCAGATATTTTCTGGCCCTTGCGCCATTAATGCGGCTTCCAGTTCATCAGCCGTGCGTTGACCAAACTCCCAATCCGTTTCATCATCACGCCGACCACGATATTCATAGCAAGGGGAAATTAGATCAACCGGCAATAGCAACGGCGCAAACGGCTCCCGCCGCCATAGATTGCCACCAGCGGATAATGCGCCAAGGGTGTTGCCGTGATAACTTTGACGTCGCGAAATAAATCGTGTCCGCGATGGTTCCCCTTTCTCCAGAAAATATTGCCGGGCCAGCTTTAACGCAGATTCGACCGCCTCCGAGCCACCAGATACAAAAAAAACATGGTTCAAATCGCCCGGTGCCTTACCCGCCAGAAATGTTGCCAGTCCTTCCATTGCCGGGTTAGTGAAAAACCCGCTATGCGTAAAGGAAATACTGTCGATCTGGGCTTTCATGGCTTTGGCCACACTATCATTGCTATGCCCCAGACAGGAGACAGCGGCATCGCCCGCGTCAAAGTATTTTTTTCCTGCGTCATCAATAATATAGGGCCCCTCACCACTTGCAGCGACGGGATAATTCGCTTTTGGATTACGATGAATCACGTGAGTCATTGATCTTGTTTGCCTTTATTCCAATAGGTATAGCTCTTACGGAGATTGAGTTCAGAAACCTCAAGCTTCTGTACGGCAACCGGTCCCAATTCATTGACCACAGCCGCCACCAGCGCTTGTGCAAGTGCCATAGCGCCAACAAGCGATCGGTAAAATGAGGGGCTGCGATTCGCCGCCAGAAACAAATGTGTGGCACGCTCGGCCAAGGGAGAAACATTGCTGTCTGTCAAGGAAATGACCTTGGCGCCGACATGATGAGCTGCATTAACCGCTTGTACCGTTTCTTTGGTATAGGGATCAAATGCTACCGCCAGCAATACATCTTTACTTCCAATGGCTGAGATTTCTTCACCAAACAATCCGGCTTTGCCCTCGAGCAACTGGGCTGTCGGAAAAAAAAGTCGAGTTGCGTAGTGGAAGAAATAGGCTACAGGAAAGCATTTTCGAAGGCCGACAACATATATTTTCTCCGCTTCAATCAGACTTCCTGCGGCCGCTTGAAAAGCGCCCTCCTCTGATTGGGAAAAACTACGTTCAATATTATCCGTATCCGTTTCGGCCATTTCTTTGAGAAAAACGGAACTGACCGTCGCCGAATTGCGCATCTGCAGCCGCCGTGCTCGCGCTGCATATGTTCCGGTTTCCGGTAGAATACGGTCTCTGAACCGGTTTCTGAATTCCGTATAGCTATTAAACCCAAGTCGGATAGCCAACCGGCCCATGGTTGCAGGCAAAACATTCACCTGGCTCGCAACTTCCCGCATGGAGTGCACAGCCATTCGGTCCGGACTATCCAACGCAAAACGCGCTGCAACACGCAATTGGGGACTTAGCCCGTCAAATCTTGCCTCGATAACTTTTAGTATATCAATTTGGGTTTCTGACATCTTCGCATTAACAGCCTAAAACTTCCTGTAAACGGGACACTAATAGAGCCAAATGCGTTTTGCAACAAATGAATCTTTTTTTTCAATAATGATTCATTTGATTCAATATTAATTCCGGCCAAATTCAACCAGCTCAATTTTAGAGAAATTAACCCCTTCTTTACAGTATGCCCTATATAACCAGTAAGGGTGGCTGCAACAATTGTAGCGACTTGGGTAGACGAGTAACTTTATTGAGAATAAATCATTGACTTCAAGAGGTTTGGCATCAACGCATTCCAAAGGATTGCCGGAAACCGAAAGACATAAAGCACCTGCGACAAGCCGCAAAATACTGCGCCTGAATTATAGTCAGATGCGTTTACTTGTTTTGGAGCCCGGAAACCGAATTCAGGATTTTTGCGACCAAATCAATCTCGTTGTCACCACCCATCAAACTCAATTTGACGAAAGTACCGCGCAAGAGATCAAATCTGGCGCCTTCAACTGTATTATCATCGATGGAACGGACGAGATCATCGAATACGAAGAAGCAATACAAATTGCCACGTCTCGCCCCCCGTTTGTACCAACTGTTGTGATTGATGGATCCCTGCATCATTTACGTCAAGGTGCCTTTGACAATATTGCAACGACAGAGCTAACGGCCAGCCGCCTGGAAACAGCACTCTACAACGCAGATCGATTGTGCAAAGTCAAAAATCGCGCAGTCCATCTGGAAACGGAACTTTCCGCCTTCATCGAAGAAGACCCCCTCACCGCCCTGCCCAGTCGCCGGAAGTTTCGTTTGAAAATGGCGCAAGCCATTGAACAGGCGCATAAATTAAAAATGCCTGCGTTTCTCATTATTCTCGACCTCGACAGTTTCAAGGGACTCAATGAAAGTCGCGGTCACGATTTCGGTGACGAAGTATTAAAAACTGTTGCCAAGCGGTTATTCCGCTTTGCCCCCGATAACTCAATCGTTGGGCGCCTGGGCGATGACGAATTCGCCTTATTGGTCACGGAAGGCGACTATATAGGCCCTGCTCATACCACCGTTGCAGTACGTCTGTCTCATGAGTTACGCAAAGCTTACCTCATTGACGGCCAAAAAACCGATATAAGCGCAACACTTGGCATAGCAACTTTGGAAACATCGGACAGCCCTGATGAGCTTCTGCATAAAGCCATGTCCGCCCTATATTCCGCAAAACGCGATAAGACACGCTTCATGGTCTATACCCAAGAAGACGATCTAGAGAGACAGGAACAGCTTCGTCTCGCGCAAGAACTACCGCAAGCGATTGAATCCGATGAACTACGCCTGCATTATCAACCAATGGTTCGCATGAAAGATCGCGAAGTAATTGGTGTGGAAGCACTGGTCAGATGGCAGCATCCCGACAAGGGCATGTTGTTTCCGGATAGTTTTATTCCCTTGGCCGAAAATTCCGGCTCCATTGAGGCGCTGACACGCTGGGTCTTGAAAGCCGCAATCGAACAAGGAAGCAGATGGCTGTCAAAAGGAACCCGCCTGTATGTTTCCGTCAATATTTCAGCCCTGATACTCCATAATCCGGTTTTCCCCGATACAGTCGCAAAGTTACTGTCGAAAACCGGTTTCCCCGCCGATCTGCTAAAACTGGAAATAACCGAAAGCGCTATTATTTCGGACGTTGTGCGGGCAAGCGAAGTCGTTATTTCCCTGCATGATATGGGGGTCCGGGTTTCAATTGACGATTTTGGGACCGGCTATACCTCCCTTGCTTACCTTCGCAAACTGCCGGTAGATGAAATTAAAATTGATAAAAGCTTCGTTCTAAATATGAACACAGTTGCGGATGATGCTGTCATCGTTCGAACACTTCTTGATCTCGCACGTAATCTCGACCTTTCCGTTGTCGCAGAAGGCATCGAGGACATAAATCTGTGGAACAGCCTCAAGGAATTGGGCTGTGATATCGGCCAAGGTTACTATATGAGCCGTCCGATCGATGTTGAGGCTTTTTCTGAATGGTTATCTGATCAGCCTTGGCAACAGGACTTTTAATAACCTTCCCGTTAACATCTGTTTGACCTGACATCGACACCCCTGATAAAATCGGTGCGACCGCCAGCAATTGTCTAGCGCTATCGTAACGGATATCTGACAAACAACAGATTTCTCTAAAAAAATAAGAACAGGAGTATCAGATGTCGCAATTTGGACCGGACGTGACGATCGACGACGCAGCTTATCTACATCCGACAGCGCTCGTGTATGGAAAAGTCGAAATCAGGAAGGGCGCTTCAATGTGGCCCTATTCCGTTGTTCGCGCCGAATCAAAAAATGTCGTGATTGGAGAATACACTAACATTCAGGATTTTTGTATGATCCATGTGGGCGAAGAAACCGGCAGCATTATCGGCTCTCATTGTTCAATTACCCATCATTGCACAATCCATGGCTGCAAAATCGGCGACAACTGCCTTATTGGTATAAATACCACCATCATGGATGGCTGTGTAATTGGAGATAACTGTATTGTCGCCGGACATACTTTCCTGAAAGAGAACACTGTAATCCCCGACAATTCAATCGTGATGGGTACACCGGGGAAAGTTGTACGTACCTATAATAACTATATAAAATGTCGACTGAATGCCTTTATGTATTATCGCAATGCACTCGCCTATGCAAAAGGTGAACATCGTGAATGGGCCTCCAAGGAAAATTCTGAAGCCCTTCATCGGGAAATTGAGAGGCTGACAGCAGAACAGAAAACGCTTGAGCAATCAGCATGATTAACGACATTACCCAAATTTTACCTTTTTTGGAGGCCAAATGAGCGAAATGCAAAATCCATACCTTATGTTCTTGGGAGATGTCCCAGACCAGTTGGGCGCCAAAACGGCACAAGGGATTGTTGACTGGCGCCCGGAATGGTGCGTGGGGCAGTTGCGACTGGATGGTTGCGTCGCCGACTTGGGGATCAAGGATTTATCCATTGATGAGGCCATCTCCGCCGGAGCGAAAACGCTGATTATTGGTATCGTTAATTCCGGGGGTTTTCTACCAGCTCACTGGACAGCAAAAATCGTTGAAGCCCTTGATAAGGGAATGGATGTCGCAAGTGGCTTGCATATCCGGCTAGGGGATCTCCCTGAAATCAGGGAAGCTGCTGATCGCAACAATGCATCGCTGTTTGATGTTCGCCATCCGACACATGATATTGCGACCGGTAAAGGGGAACCACGGAACGGTAAGCGCCTCCTTGCAGTCGGGACGGATTGCTCTGTCGGTAAAATGTATACGGCACTTGCCATTGAAAAAGAAATGCGATCCCGTGGATGGAAAGCGGATTTTCGCGCGACCGGGCAAACCGGCATCTTTATTGCCGGGACCGGCATTTCCATTGATGCTGTTGTCGCCGACTTTATCTCAGGTGCAGTCGAAGAGTTGTCGCCGGATAACGAGTCAGACCATTGGGACATTATTGAAGGTCAGGGCTCTCTTTTCCATCCTTCCTACGCCGGTGTTAGCCTCGGGCTAATCCATGGCGCTCAGGCTGATGCTCTGGTTCTGTGCCATGAGCCCACACGCACACATATGCGCGGCATCCCGCACCATCCCCTCCCGGGATTACAGGAATGTATTGACCTGAATTTGAAAAATGCGCAGCTGACGAACAAAAACGCACGTTTTGTTGGTGTCTGTGTAAACACTTCCGGACTCGAAAAATCTGAAATCCAGAGCTATTTGGCAAAATTGGAAGCGGAGCTAAATCTACCTTGCACTGATCCTTATTCTCATGGCACCAAAGCCATCGTAGACAATATATAATGAGCAGTCGTCAGATAACGGCTCAATCGGAAAGCTGGCCTATCGCCGGAAGTTTCCGTATCAGTCGCGGCGCAAAAACCAGCGCTGATATTGTTCATGTCACAATTACAGAAGATGGAAAATCCGGGCACGGGGAGTGCGTTCCTTATCCGCGCTATGGTGAAAGCCAGCGCTCGGTTTTGGATGAGATTTCCGCCGCCCGCCATTTTATCGAAGATGGTCTGACCAGAGAAGGGTTACTAACGATCATGCCGCCAGGCGCTGCACGCAATGCCGTTGATTGTGCGTTATGGGATCTGGAGGCAAAGCTCACTGGAAAATCTGTTGCCACCCTCGCCAATATCGCTGAGCCAGGATTGACAATTACGGCTTATACGCTGTCACTTGATACACCCGAAAACATGGGCATTGCAGCTAAAGCCCAAGCGCATCGACCCTTAATGAAACTGAAACTGGGCGGTGAGCTGGATATAGAGCGGGTTACCGCCGTTCGCAGCTATGCCCCAAAAACCCGCCTGATCGTAGATGCCAATGAAGCCTGGACGCCGGAAATGGTGGAAGACTTTTCACCGAGAATGGCTGATCTGGGCGTTGAACTTATTGAGCAACCCCTACCAGCTGGCAAAGATAGTGTTTTGGCCGAGCTCAATCGACCGGTTCCTATCTGTGCAGATGAGAGCGCCCATGACACCGCGACTCTTGATGATGTTGCCCGGCTCTATGATTACATCAATATCAAGCTCGACAAAACCGGAGGCTTGACAGAAGCTCTTTTACTGGCGGAAGCCGCACGAGGATTCGGTCTCGGTGTCATGGTTGGTTGTATGGTAGGGACCAGTCTGGCAATGGCGCCAGCAATGTTTTTAGGTAGTTTCGCTCGGTTTGTTGATTTGGATGGACCCCTGCTTTTGGCTGGGGATCGAGAAAACGGTATTCATTTTGACGGCAGTATCATGCATCCACCGTCTGCATCTTTATGGGGGTGAAATTGGCAGCGATGATTGCACCGCTGCCATACTGTTACCGACCGTTAAAAACCGGTGCCCGTTTTTCAACAAAAGCTTTCGCAGCGCCTTGGTGATCTTCAGTCTCGAACGAGCGAACCATATTTGTGGCCTCCCAGTCCAAAACATCGCTAAGGCTCCCCTCTAACGCTGTGTTGAGGTTTTTCTTCATATAACCAACGGCGACTGTCGGTAAGCTGGCGAGATGTCTGGCCATAGTTGCAGCTGCTTCAGGCAATTCCGCATCAGGCACAGATTTGCTAACCATACCTATGGCTGCCGCCTCTTTGCCGGAAAGCACTTCGCCGGTGAAATACAATTCACGTGCCTTGGCAGCCCCTAACAGTTTCGTCAGGAAGAACGAGCCGCCAAAATCACCGGACAACCCTACTTTCGAAAAAGCGGTCGTGATTTTCGCTGTGTCCGCAGCAATACGCATATCGCAGGCCATGGCGAGGGAGAAACCAGCGCCTGCAGCAGGGCCAGGTATAACTGCCAGGGTAGGTTTCGGCATCTCATGAAGCAACCGGCTAACATCCATACGATTGCGTAAATCCAGAATACGCGCGTCCAGATTTACCTTGGCCCCGGCATTGGCAGCGAAACTTTTAACATCGCCTCCGGCACAGAAGGCACCTTCCGCGCCGGTCAAAACGACAACCCGTACTGACGTATCAGCGGCAAGACGGTTGAACGCCTCCGTCAGGCCCTCCATCATATCAGCAGTAAAAGCGTTACGCGCTTCCGGTCGGTTCATGGTGACGGTGGCGACACCATCTTCAATGGTTTCAAGTAGATCATCAGACATATTCTTTTTCCTTTTATAGTTATCTGAAAGTCGTTATTCAGGATCTAGGCATTTGTTGCTCGACAAGTTTCGCCCACAAACTTGCGCCGATGGACAGCACCTCATCATTAAAGTCATATTCTGGATGGTGCACGGAGTGGAAATGGGTGTCATCCTGCGTCCCCAAAAACATATAGGCACCGGGGCAAGCCTGTAACATATAGGCAAAATCCTCACTGCCCATACGGACGGGTGTATCGGTATCGACATTCGCCGGACCGACCACTTCTGCAGCAGCTTTCGCGGCGATGTAGGTTTCCTTCTCGTGATTAACTGTACTTGGGTATCCGCGTGCGTAATCCACATCAATCTCTACGCCGTGGGTTTGTGCGATACCTTTACAGATGTCACGAACCCGATTTTCCACAAGATCGCGCACCTCTGCCGTTAATGTCCGAATGGAAGCGGTAAGCTTAGCTTCTTGCGGAATTATGTTACTGCCCGTACCTGCTTCAAACATCGTAACACTGACAACGGCATTATCGACGGGCCCTACATTCCGGGCAACGATGGTTTGCATCGCCACATGTAACTGAACCGCCGCCGCAATCGGATCAATTGTCAGATGCGGATAGCCCGCATGTCCACCCTTCCCCTTAACAGTCAATACCGCAGTATCTGCGGACGCCATCAGCGGTCCGGAGCGAATATTAACTGTCCCTCGTGGCATGCCGGGTTGATTATGCAGGCCATAAACTCCGTCACAGGGAAAGCGATCGAACAATCCATCCTTGACCATGGCGTCCCCTCCGCCGCCGCCTTCTTCCGCGGGCTGGAAAATAAAATTCACCGTGCCATCAAAATTTCGGCTCTCCGCCAGGTATTTTGCTGCTCCCAACAGGATCGCTGTATGTCCATCATGGCCACATGCATGCATTTTTCCATCAATTGTGGACTTGTAATCGAAATCATTAAGCTCCTGCATTGGTAATGCGTCCATATCAGCCCGGATGCCGATGGATCTGGTACTATCACCCTGCCCTTTGAGCACACCGACAACACCGGTCACGCCGATCCCTTCGTGAACCTCAAGCCCAAATGAACGGAGTTTCTCCGCTACGATTTCAGCGGTGCGTTGCTCTTCGAAACAAAGCTCAGGATGTTGGTGAATATCTCGCCGCCATACCTGCATTTCATCGTGAATTTCTGCGATCCGGTTATAAATGGCCATGCCCTGTTCCAATATCCCTTTTGTTGGTTTTCAAACATGGTGCCATCCTTTACATGTCATGGCAATAACAGCTCACCGGCATCCAATTATTTATTCCCATTTTTGATCAAATTAGGCAGCAATAAACTTTTAATTTCATTTTTCTAAACTATATGAGGATATCTTGTGTGCAGTTGCGAAAAGCATTCCTTGCTAATCGCAGAAACAGTGCTATATTGCGCGCGCTTTTTATAGAGAATGAAGTACTAAAATCATGGAAATTCGGAACGTCGCGATCATCGCCCATGTTGATCATGGGAAGACAACTCTTGTGGACGGCTTGCTCAAGCAAAGCGGTACGTTTAGGGACAATCAACAAGTGGCCGAACGGGCTATGGACAGCAATGACCTGGAGCGTGAGCGCGGGATCACTATTCTTGCCAAATGTACGTCTGTGGAATGGGAAGGTTATCGCCTGAACATTGTCGACACACCAGGTCACGCAGATTTCGGTGGTGAAGTTGAACGCATCCTGAGCATGGTAGACGGTGTCGTGGTTTTGGTTGACGCTGCAGAAGGTCCAATGCCGCAAACGAAGTTTGTAACGCAAAAAGCACTGGGTCTCGGCCTCAAGCCAATTGTTGTTATAAACAAGGCCGACCGGCCAGATGCGCGCGCCGATGAAGTTCTGGATGAGTGCTTTGATCTGCTGGTGGCACTTGATGCCAACGAAGACCAACTGGATTTCCCCGTATTATATGCCTCTGCCAAAGAGGGATGGGCCGCGACAGACTTGGATGAGCCAAGAGAAAATCTACATCCTCTTTTTGACCTGATCGTCAAACATGTTGAGGCACCGAAGGTTGATGAAGATGCGCCATTTCGGATGCTTGTCACAACTATCGAAGCCAATCCCTATCTTGGCCGCCTGCTGACAGGCCGTGTTGAGAGCGGTGTGCTGAAAACCAATGATCCTGTCAAAGGCCTCGGCCGTGAGGGTGGCAAAGTCGAAGATGCCCGCGCCAACAAGATCATGGCGTTCCGCGGGCTGGAGCGGGAAACGATTTCTGAAGCCCGCGCCGGTGACATCGTATCGATTTCCGGCCTCGTCAAGACGACCGTTGCTGACACTATCGGGACCCCAGAAGAAACAACACCACTTGAAGCGCAGCCTATTGATCCGCCCACTATCTCCATGACGTTTGCGATCAATTCATCGCCGCTTGCTGGCCGTGATGGCGACAAAGTGCAAAGCCGGGTTATTCGGTCACGCCTGATGAAAGAAATTGAAGGCAATGTATCCATTCGCGTTGAAGACAGCGCCGAGGCAGACGCCTACATAGTATCGGGCCGTGGCGAATTGCAGCTCGGTGTATTGATCGAAACAATGCGCCGTGAAGGCTTTGAACTTTCCATCAGCCGACCCCGCGTGCTGTTCCGCGAAGACGAAACGACCGGCCAGACATTAGAACCACAAGAAGAAGTCGTGGTAGATGTAGACGATGAATTTTCCGGTGTGGTAGTTGAAAAAATTGCTCTGCGCAAAGGGACGATGACGGATATGCGGCCCTCCGGTGGCGGAAAAACACGTATCACCTTCCTTTGCCCGACACGCGGTTTAATCGGTTATCACGGTGAATTCCTTACCGATACCCGTGGGACAGGCATCATGAACCGCCTATTCGATTCCTATGTGCCCCATAAGGGAACCATCCCCGGACGTCGCAATGGTGTTCTTATCGCCAATTCCACCGGCAAGTCCGTTTCTTTTGCGCTTTGGAACCTGGAGGCCCGCGGTTTCTTCTTTATCGGGAGCGGTGTCGACGTCTATGAAGGCATGATCCTTGGCGAGCATAATCGTCCCAATGACCTTGAAGTAAACGCCTTAAAGGCCAAGCAGCTGACAAACATCCGTGCCTCAGGCTCAGACGAAGCCGTACGTTTAACGACACCGCGGAAAATGACACTTGAGCAGGCAATCGCCTATATCGACGATGACGAACTGGTGGAAGTCACGCCGAATTTCATCCGGCTGCGTAAATTGCATCTTGATCCACATGAGCGCAAGAAAGCTTCTCGTACAAAGATTGCGTCGTAAACCGGGATTTCGGTTTACGCAATCCACCGCTCTACGACTAAAAACTAAAATGCCATAAATTAACGGTGGCGTTCTTTGACATCTTGTGGAAACATATCGTCACAGCAGGTACGAGCTTGTGTTAATAACAACAAGAATAGAATGAGGCAAAGATGGCGCTGGTCGATGTAATCTCGGAAATTACGGGAAAAGTCTGGAAAATCGAAGCTGAAGTAGGCGAAGAGCTTGAAGAAGATGAGCCTGTTGTCATTCTGGAGAGCATGAAAATGGAAATTCCAGTTTTGGCGCCGGACGATGGAACCATCGCAGAAATTCTGGTGGCTGAAGGCGATCCGGTCAAAGAAGGTCAGGTTATCGCAAGACTGGAAGCCTAGCGCTTCCATACCCCATAGGAATTTACCATAACCAGGTCGTCGGGTTTGGAACTGCCTGCTCGCGGTAAAGATACTTCATGCCTGTTGCACAGCGAATAACCAGCCAAACAGCAGCACATAGGAACACAAAGACACCGACGCCGGCGAAAGCCGTAACCGCCGCTATTATCAGATAGAGAGTATACATCCAGAAAGTTCTTATCTGATATTGAAAATGCGTTTCGATCCAAGGCGAATTTTCATCCTTGTTCAAATAGGCCATCACGGCGCCAACAAAATGAGCAATCTGGATCACAAGGGTCGCCAAATATAAAAAATAGATGATCTGTGCCATTTTAGCGGCACCTTTGTCGCTCTTCATTTCTTGCGGTGTTTGCGTTGTTTCATCCATCAACTGATCCTTCATGCCCTTAATTCAGCGTTATCTCTTATTTAATCTAGTAACGAAGCGCACTAAAGTAAAAAATATCCTATCAAGTGCAGTATCTCCAGCTCGCAATCCTAATACCAGTTCGTTAAGATCGGGCAAATTTTTACTGGTACATAAACTATGCTGGCTGTTTTTCTATCTATATTTCTTGATCTTGTTGGTTTCGGCATTGTTATTCCATTGCTTCCTTTTTACGCGGAGCATTATGGTGCCAGTCCCTTTATGGTCACATGGCTTGCCGCCGCATTTTCCCTCTTTCAATTGATCTTTTCCTATATTTGGGGTCATCTTTCCGATCGATGGGGTCGCCGCCCGATTTTTCTTGCCTGCATGCTGTTAAGTGCGATTGCCTATTTATGGACTGGCCTTGCAGAAACCTTTACAGCGTTAATTCTTGCCCGTTGTATCAGTGGTATCGCCTCTGGAAAGATCTCTGTCGCCCAGGCCATAATAGCGGATATCACAACGCCGGAAACCCGCGCAAAAGGCATGGGCATGGTTGGCGCCGCTTTTGGACTGGGATTTGTAACCGGCCCGGCACTCGGCGGATTGCTGGTCGGAACGGATCCAGCAAATCCAGATTTTCAAACTCCTATGTATGTTGCGGCCGGCCTTTCGTTTCTGGGGCTTGCTATGGCAATTTTTACGGTAAAGGAATCTGTTTCTGCCGAAGACAAGGCCGCTTCCAGAGAATCCTCTACACTCGATTGGCGGCAGAAGATAAAGCTTATCTTGTCCTCCCCGGTTGTTGTCTGGTTGATTGGCATCTTTTTTATCGTCAGTTTCGTGTTCAGTCAGGTTGAAATCCTCTTCCCCTTATGGACAGCCCGAACATTCGACTGGACGCCCCGTGATTTAGGATACTGCTTTGCCTATATCGGAATATTAATTGTGATCATGCAGGGTGGATTAATAGGCCCTCTGACCAGACATCTTGGATCAAGAAGATTAGTGGTGGTTGGTTTATCGCTCCTTGGCGGCGGATTACTTCTCACCTTCCTGTCCGGCACAGTCTGGATATTCATCATTGCAACAACGCTCATCACGTTTGGTATCGGCATATTGACGCCGACGCAATCCAGCCTAATAAGCCTGGCGGCTCAAAAAGGGCAACAGGGCAGCACGTTGGGTCTTGCCAACACAGCCTCCGGATTTGGCCGGGTTGCCGGTCCGCTCTGGGCCGGTATCCTTTTTGACTATGTCCATTTTGATGCACCTTTTTTAATTGGCGGCGCTATCTGTTTTGTTTTTCTGGCCCTGCTCTTGAGGGCGGTTTACACTAAGCTCGATAAAAAACCAAAAGAAGCCACGTCATAGTGGCCCGAAAGCCATGGGCTTTCAAAGAAGGAGAAATACTGATGTTTAAAGAAGACCTTTTAAAGGGAAAACGCATCCTTGTAACTGGCGGCGGAACTGGACTTGGAAAAACCATGACACGCGGATTCCTGGAAGTCGGGGCGGAAGTTATCATATGTGGCCGCCGAAAATCTGTGTTGGATGAAACCGCAGCTGAGCTAAACGAGGAAACCGGCGGTAAAATCTCAACCTTTCATGTGGATATCCGCAGCCCGGACGCAATCGAGGAAATGGTCGACGAAATCTGGCTAAGCGGGCCGCTGGATTCTCTCGTCAATAATGCTGCGGGGAATTTCATTTCACGTACTGAAGATCTAAGTTCCCGAGCCTTTGATGCCATCGCCAATATTGTTTTTCACGGTACATTTTATATGACGAACGCCTGCGGCAAGCGTTGGATTGCAGAAGGACGAAGCGGGAATGTTCTGTCCATCGTTACGACCTGGATCTGGAACGGGTCAGCTTATGTCGTGCCCAGCGCCATGTCCAAGGCAGGGGTGAAGGCGATGACCCAGGGCCTTGCCGTGGAATGGGGGCCAAAAGGAATTCGACTGAATGCCATCGCACCTGGACCCTTTCCCACCGAAGGTGCCTGGGCGCGACTTCGACCAAAAGGCAGTTATGGCGATACATTGCCAGGAAAAGGAACAGATAAAATTCCATTGCGGCGTACCGGAGAGCATTCCGAATTAGCCAATCTCGCGACTTTTATGATGGCAGATGAATGCACCTATATTAACGGCGAGGTCATTGCGATTGACGGTGGCCAATGGTTGAACAGCGCTGGAAACTATGGCGAACTTGGCCAGCTGACCGATGAGGACTGGGTCGGCATAAGGGGCCAGATCGAAACGGCAAACGAGAAAGACAAGAAAAAGCGGGGATAGGAAACTATCCGCAGAAAAATCTCGGCGGTCTTACTCCAGACCGTCGAGAGCTTCCTGCAACAGCAAATAAACTTTGCCGACATCCGCTGTGATAAAGGCATCCGATAACAGTTCCGAATGCTCTACAGATCCAGCTTCCGTCATGATTTCCCGAAATTCAGAAACATATTGATCGGTATATCGACGGAATTCTCCGTTATCCCTATATTTTGAACGGATTTTTTCCGCGTCCTTGGACTTCAGGAGTTTCCGGGTAAAGATACCCTTCTCCCCCTTACGGTACCGCCGCCACAAATCATCGGACAGATTACTATCCAGAATACGTCCCAGATCAATGGTAAGGGAATTCAGGTTATCCAATACAAAACCGGACGATTTCATGAACTGCTCATTTTGAACAGTCCGTTTATTCTGCATTATTTTTTCAGCAAGCTGGTTGGCTTTTTCTCCCGCTTTCGTCAGCTCATCCGTCTGTTTCTCGATCTTAAGACCTGACATCAGGGCCTCTTCGGCCGCTTTTTCCGCGGCCGTCTGGAAGTTTTTACTTTCTTCTTGCAGAATTCCCGCGGATTTTTGCAATGTGTTTTCGACTTGTGAGACGGACAGAGTTAGTCGTTTATGCTGGGATTCAAACTGCTCCGATAACGACCGCGCATTTTCATTCGCTTGCGAGGTAAATTCAATCAGATCTTTGGCGCGCCCATAAAACAGGGTTGCGGCTTCCGATCCGGTCTCTTTTACTTGATTGCTCGCTTCGGTTATTTTTTCTGATACTAAATCCAAATCCGCATGGATACTCCGCCGCGTTTCATCGATACCTTTCTTATGCTTTTCAAGGGCATTGTCTGCATATTTGATACCCCTGATCATCAATTCACTGGCGCGCGCGAATTCAAGGGATTTTTTCTGGAAGCTATCACCGGCAAGGTTCGCTTTTTCAACCGTCTCGTCCAGCAATGCGGAACGATCGGTCAAGGTGCCATCGACAGATTCGACCTGATCGGTAAGCTGCTTGGCGATGTCGGAAAGGGCAGCCGTTTCTTTTTGCAGGATCTCTTCCATAGCTTCCGCATGCTCTTTGGCACGAATGGAAATATCGGCGAGTTCCTCCATATGAACTTTTGCAGATCCACTTGCCTCATTGATATTCGCCAGGGACGACCGGGTAACATCTGCCAGTCGGCCCCCTTGATTTTCGGCTTTCGATGCCGCCAGATTTAACTGTTCCACATGATCCGTTGCTTGATCGCCCATGGCGCGCAGTTCCGCCGACGCTCTCTCCGCTGTTTTTGCAAGTTCGGCAGTTTGCGAATGAGCCGCTTCTCCAGACTGGCGTGCCTGAAGCGATGCGCGTTCCGCTGTTGCCATGAAATCCTGATGATAGCGTATGGCATCTTCAATGGCCGTCGACAGCTTGTTCTGTGTTTGATCAGCTGTTGAGGCAATTTCTTTTTGACGTTTCTCAAGCTCTGCCGAGGCGGAAGCAAGGGATCTTGTCATTTTATCCGCGCTCATTTCCACATCACCGCTTTCACGGCGGATATCTTCGCTTGCTTCGCGCAACTGTCCGGATACCGTATCCGATGTTTGACGCAAGCTATCGGCCTGGCGTTGGAAGGCTTGCCCCACATGGTCGATTTGCGTGTTGGTCGTCTCCGCGGCTTTTCCAAGCATGTCAACATCTTGTTCCAATTGGGCGCTAATATCCTCCGACATTTTGAGAATTTGCTGTGATGCTGTTTCGAGCGCACCGATTTGATCGCGCAATTGCTCTTGAATAAATGTTGTCTGCTCACCAGTGGTCTCTGATGCTTGGGTGAGTGACGCCGCATGGGTTGCCAATTTTTCACCCAGCTGATCCGCGTTTCTTAGTGATTTTTCACCGGCTGCATCTAGAAGCTGGCGACCCTTTTGAAGCGTTCCATCAATATCAACCATGTTTAGTTCTGTCGCTTTCAGAACCTCCTCAAGCTGGCCGGACTCATTTCGCAATTTCTCGCTTGCCTGGACCATCTGGTCTGTTGTCGCCGAAGCCTTCACTGCCAATTGTTCCGCATTCGTCTGGAGTTGATGTGTCGATTCAACGATGCCGGTCTCAGAATCCTTGGCGGATTTCAAGGCATTTACCTGTTGTTCCTGTAATTGGCCAATTACGTTTTCCACATCCGTTGCACTGGAAAGAAGTGTGTTTCGAAGGGCATTCAGACGGGTTACACCTTCATCACTCGATATACTCAGGTCAGTTGTTCCCTGTAGCAGCATATCCGTTGTTTTGGCAATTTCTGTCGTTGTTTTACGAGAAACCTCAAGGATTTCCTCACCTTGTTTATTGAACTGTACGACGCCCTCATCTATTCGGGATCTAGCCTTTGTTGTTGCATCTTCCAAACCCTTGATTTGCTGGCCCAGCGAATCTGTCGCTTTTTCCGTTTGTTCAAGTGTTTCCGTGGCGTTCGTAAAAATCTTTTGACTGGTTTCTTCCAGAATATGAGTAATGTCCTGGGACTTTTCATCCGCGACGCGAATTGCATCTTTTAACGCCGAGATTTGTTTGCCCAAAGCAGCCTGCACAGCTTCACTACGCGTTTCAGAATCATCCGCAGCTTCTTTCAGGTTCTGGGTTTGCAGAGTGATGGCTGTATCAAGCTGCTTACCCTGCCCTTCAACCTGGTCAATGAGGGTGGCCAATTTTCCTGATCGTATCTCCAGCTCTTTCGCCAGCCGATCGGAGGTGCCAAGTAAATCTTCCGTTGCTTTTTTTGCCGCCGTGCCTTGCTTGTCCAATCCATCGCCAGCTTTCTCTATGCTGGCGGCCGCGCGTTCTGTTTCCTGTTGTACCTCGCGGCTTTGCTGCTGAAGGCTATATGTCAAACTCGCGACACGTGCTTCCGCTTCCGGGCTGGGATAGCCCAATTCACTCATCAAAAAGTCAAGTGCCTCGCCTTTCAGCGTCGCCTCGCGACCACGGTGAAAATATCCGAGTAGAATCCAAACAAAAGCAAGAGGAGCAAAAGCGCCAAGTGAGATTAAACCCAAGTCAATGGGAGGTGTCTGGGCAATATTCGTCCAACCGATTCTCGATTGAACGAAGTAACCGATGGCTACCAACCACAAAATGGTAGCCAAAATGCCGAGTCCAGCAAAAAGTATTGAGCTGTTGGAGCGCCGTTTTATCGCAGCTTTCTCCTCATATTGCCCCAAAACCAACGGAGCTTCTTCTTGCTCACTACTCTTTCCTGTATCAGGATGTTTATGCAACATCACATCTCCCCTTAAATAACCGGGTGAGAGTCCTGCAAAATCAACAATACGTCAAGTTTTCAAATGCGTCGAAAATGCGGCAATGCCGCTATTTTATGACACCACTCGCCCGTAAACTGTCGATATTTTCCTGGGATACCCCCCAATCGAGCATTGCTTCATTGGTATGTTCGCCCGGCAAACAGGGTGGGCCTTGAATTTCGGCAACAGTCCGGCTGAATCTCGGTGCTGGTGCGGGTTGCAGAACGTCATCATATTTTACAAAAGTCTGTCGATGGGCATTGTGCTCATGCTCGGTCGCTTCCAAAATGGAAAGGACCGGTGCATAGCAGACATCAGTGCCGCCCATGATCGCATCCCATTCATCTCGGGTTTTCGTCTTAAACACGGCTTCAAGCTTGGCTTTAAACATCGGCCAGCTGGCATTATCCATTTGTGGCGGTAAATCTTCCTTATCCAGCCCCGTCAATTCGAGAAGTTGAACATAGAATTTCGCTTCTATGGAGCCAATCGAAACATGCTTGCCATCTTTTGTCTCGTATACGTTATAATAATGAGCGCCCGTATCAAGGATATTGACACCACGTTCATCTTTCCAGTTGCCGGCAGCCATTAGGCCAAAGAAAGTCGTCATCAAGGAAGCCGCACCATCGACCATTGCCGCATCGACAACCTGGCCTTTGCCTGATTTCTGGGCTTCAAGGATGCCGCTGACCAGCCCGAGTGCCAGATACAGGGCACCGCCGCCAAAATCACCGACAAGGTTTAAGGGAGGGACCGGAGCTTCGCCTTCACGGCCAATAGCATGCAAAACGCCGGAAAGCGCAATATAATTGATGTCATGGCCTGCGACTTTCGCCATGGGACCCTCTTGCCCCCAGCCCGTCATCCGGCCATAAACCAGCTTTGGATTACGAGCGAGCGCCACATCTGGACCCAGTCCAAGTCGCTCCATCACACCAGGTCTAAATCCTTCAATCAGGCCATCTGCCTGTTCGATAAGATCGAGAATGAGCTCCCGCCCTGCCTCGGTTTTCGTATCGACTGCGATGGAACGGCGACTGCGCATCAACAAACTGAATTTGGGATTAGTGGCTGTTCCCAATCCGGAGTCAACCAGTCGGTCAATACGGACAATTTCCGCCCCCAAATCAGCGAGCAGCATCGCGCACATTGGCCCTGGGCCAATGCCCCCCATTTCAACAAACTTATAGCCGGCTAACGGTCCCATTTTTTTTCCTTTTCTTATTTAGACCTGAACAATTTTGTTTATTTTAACCTCATCCAACCTTACCTGTCATCCCTTGAATAACGGCTGGTTCGCGCGTAATGCAAAATGCCTGCTCCAATGATCAGTGCCAAGAAGCACCCACCTGCCATAAAAAAATAAGCGCCAGCAGCGAAGAATTTGAATAAGTAGCCGGATAAAAATAAACTTGCCCCCATAATCAAGCCTACAGAAATAGCCGAATACAGGCCTTGGGCTCTCGCCGATATCTCCAGCGGAATGGTCTCCGATATATAGCGCATTGCCCCCAGATGCGCAGAGGCAAAAGTAAATCCATGAAGAACCTGTAACAGCAGTAGAAAATCAAAGCCCGGTTCAAATCCCATGACCAGCCACCGGATAAAACCCGCAAAACCTCCTAGTAACAACAGCTGAATGGGGGAAAACCGTTTAAGAAAGCGATGGGCCAGGGCAAAAAGAATGATCTCAACTATTACGCCTTCTGCCCATAACAAACCGATCGCCGTGTCCGAAATTCCTTGCTGTTGCCATTGAAGGGTACCCGACGTGTATAATACCGCATGACTGGCTTGAATCAGCCCTGCCGTCACCAGGAATGCCATGAAGCGTCTGTTTTTCAAAAGGCGGCGGAGACCTTTACGTTCCCTTTTAGGGTTTTGCGATTTTGTTTCCGGAAGGAGCAGGCAGCACAGAAATAATAAAGCTGCTGATATGACAATAACCTTGAGGATATAGTCAGGTGACCGGCCTTCCAGAAGCCAGCCACCTCCGACGGAGGCCAAAATGAAGGATATGGATCCCCACAAGCGAATGCGCGCATAATCGATCTTGTGAGTACGTGCCAAGGTCAGAACCAGATTATCTCCTAGGGTTGTAAAGGGTGAAATGAAGACGCCGATAACCAATCCCAGGGCGAGAATTTGCCAAAAGCCATCTACAGCAAAATACAGCTGATATAAACAAAGTGAAATTGCTGACAGAATTAAAAGCAGTGCCTTCCGTCGGCCCAAACGGTCAGCCAGGCTTGCAAATATCGGGATGAACGCGATTTTAATCCAAACAGGCGCCGAAATAACAATACCAATTTGTTCAAGACTTAGGCCCTTATGAGATAGCCACACCGGCCAGAAGGGAAGTTGAAAACCTACAATAAGAAACAAGGTAAAATAAAAAGGTGCCAGCCTGGCGGCCAACATTCTGTCGCTTGCAATAAATGTCGGCAAATAAGGTAGCTTTCCAAGACGTTATAGTCCTCTAATCTTAGGGCAACCAATTTTCGGAGTAAAGCGCACCCAAAATCCCATTGCGTAAACGGGCTTAGTCTGGCTTAATCAACAACTTAAGATTAGATTTCCTTAATTCTAAACAAGGGGCATAAAGTTATGGGAAAAATAATTGGAGGTATAGTTGCGGTAGTCGTTATTATTATAGCGGTGGTCGCAGGTGTTTTCTATTTCAATCTCGATAAAATCATTATTGCGGCTGTCGAAAAATATGGTTCCGAAGTAACTCAGACAGATGTGGTTCTTGACGAGGTTGACCTTGACCTGACCAGCGGCAAAGGTGCCTTAAAAGGTTTCAGCGTTGCTAATCCCAGTGGATTTAATGAAGCCAATGCAGTTCAGTTCAACACGGTAGCTGTCAATGTTGATATCCCGAATACGAATGACAAACTTATTCACATCACGGAAATCCGGATTGAGCAACCAGCCATAACCTATGAAGTGAACGAAACAACAAACAATCTTGATGAAATCAAGAAAAATGTAGACACCTTCATGAAAGAGAACGGCTTAGGTGGCGGCGAACAAAAGGAAGAAGCCAGCTCCGAAGAAGGTCCGAAAATTATTATCGATAATATCTATATTAACGGCGGAAAAGTTACCGTGAAAGCGCCGGTTCTTCTCAACCAGAAAGTAGAAGGAAATCTACCTGATATCCATATGAAGGATATTGGCAAGAGCGAAGGTGGCGCCAGCCCTGACGAAGTAGCGGCCCAGTTAATGAATGAAATTTCTGGAAAAGCCATGGCTGTTGTGACGGATCTTGGTATTGGTAAAACAATTGGCACCTTACTTGACAATGCCGGTGATCTTGCGAATAAAGTTGGCGTTGGCGCCGCTGCCGGTAAAGCCGGTGAAATTTCAAAGGACGCCGCGAAAGGCGCAACGGATGCTGTTGAGGGGGCCGGAAAATCCCTTAAAAAGCTTCTGAGTGATTAATAAAGACAAGACGTTTGGGCGCCAATTATGGAAACTGTAAACGAGAATATTGAAACTGTCTCCGTTTGGATTGGCGTCCTGACGGACTTTGCTATCGAGTATGGATTCCAGATACTCGGAGCTCTTGTATTTTTACTGGTTGGATTGCTGGTTATCAACTGGATCGGCAATCGGCTCGCTGGCGTCGCGCAGGCGAAGAACATTGATGTCACTCTTTCAATGTTTATGGGGAGCGCTGTCAAGCTTATCCTCATAATCGTTCTTATTATTATCACACTTGGAAATTTCGGCATCAGTATCGCGCCCCTGATTGCCTTGGCGGGCGCTGTTACATTTGGCGCCACTCTTGCGCTTCAGGGACCAATATCAAATTTCGGTGCGGGTGTTGCTATTATCATCACACGTCCCTTTGTCGTGGGCAATGTCATCACTGTTCATGGCGTTAGCGGCGTTGTTGATCGTATTACACTCGGCATTACATTTTTGACCGGAGAAGACGGAGAGCAAATTGCAGTCCCGAACAAGGAAATTGTCGGACAAGTGATTGTCAATTCAATGGAACTGCGAATTGTCGAAACGAAATTTTGCATCCCTGCAGATACGGATACGGATCGCGTGATCCAATTGGTCCGTTCGACGCTTTCGAAAATAGACGGCATTGCGAACGATCCAACACCCCAAGTTGGTATCCAGGACTTTACCTACGGAGGCATTATCATCGGAATTCGTGTCTGGGCGCCGGGGCTAAAGTATTTTCAAGTCCGATACAGTGTCAATGGGTCCGTTTTTGAAGCCTTGAAAAACAACGAAATCCACTTAATGACCATGGCAGCAGGGGGCATGATCCTGCCATCCCTGTCGACAGAAGACAATTCATCCTCCCCACCCCCTGTTCTTTAATATTTTTCAATTTCTTCAAAATGTGAATACTTTTCCAAAAGGCTGAAAGACATGGATAATGCACAATCCGCTATTTTTATTGAAGGTACAACTCAGAACCGGTTTCTGGAATTCACTGTAAAAGACGGCGTTTCGCTAGACGAGGCGAAAACAGCTATTGCCAGCGCACTTACAGGTGACTTGGAAAATACAATGAAAGCCCCCCACGTAGTATGGGGATTTGGGCGATCCCTTGCCACATCTCTTTTCGGAACAGATACCCCATCTGATTTACTTGATTTCACTGCTCATGGCTCTGGTGACAACAAAGCCGAAGCCACACAGCGCGATATATTTCTCTGGATACATGGTAGTCACGAAGATGAGGTTTTTGATTGCGCCCGTCTGCATTACCAATGCCTCGCCAACATTTGTAATGTTGAGCTTGAAATAACCGGTTTCAAATATAAAAAAGATCACGATTTAATCGGGTTCGAAGATGGTACGGCAAATCCGAAAACAGATGAAGCACGTGCAGATGCAGCGCTTACAAAGGCGGGCGGCTCTATTTTACTCACCCAGAAATGGGTTCACAAACTCGATAAATTTGAATCCGTCCCGACTTCAGAACAAGAAAAAATTGTTGGCCGGACAAAATACGAGAACCTGGAACTTGAAGGCGACGAAATGCCGCCGACCTCACATGTCAGCCGAACCGATGTAGATATTGACGGTGTTGCTCAAAAGGTTTACCGACGCAGTGCTCCGTTCGGGAACATGCGCGAACACGGACTTTATTTTGTATCATTTGCAAAAGAGACGCAAAGACACGATATACAATTAAAGCGCATGTTCGGTGAGACTGACGACGGGCTCATGGACAGATTGACGGAATTTTCGACAGCGGCAACCGGCTCCTATTGGTACATACCGCCTGCGGCCCAGTTAGCGGCACTGCGAAAATAGATCGGAAGACGTTTTCCGGTTACTTTATTTGTTTAATATCGGTACCATACCGGCCAATAAGACTACAAATGCGGACTTTGTGACATGAAATACATATTCTTACTCGGCGTGCTATTAAGTGTGACAGCCTGTGCAAATTTTTCGATAACCAATCCTAAGGGATATGGCGACTATAGTTACGATTCTAGTAGCTGTTGTTATCAAGGTAATGAACCACGTCCTTAGTTACTGACAAACAACATATACGAGGGGACTCTTCATGAAGCTGACAAGCAATGCGGAACATTGGCATCTTGATAGACTAATAGCATGCCACGCCATTGCTGCATTAATTGGGGCTTCGATGATATGGCCGGTAACTGCAGATATGTGGTTGAAAATTAGTACGGCTACCTTTTACTTGCTAAACGGGTCCTTACTCTGGAATGAGAGCTGGGCTATTCTATGGGCTGCGCTAAATACCAAAACATACGATATTCTTGGAGCGGTCCTGATGTTCCTGCCGACCATATGGTATGTTTTCTCTGGACGTGATCATGATTTAAAGGAGCGCATAGCCAGGACCAGTGTCACCTGGGGCGCAGTTATCGTTGTCGTATTTATTTCAAAAATACTACTCCCATCCATCGATTTTCATAGCCCGACACTCGTGTTGAAGCCTGCCGTTTTCCTCAATGAGCTTGTTCCCTGGATTGATGCAAAATGGGAGTCGAAAAACAGCTTTCCAGGGGATCATGCTGTCGCCGCCTTTTCCTTTGTCGGGATGGTTTTTCTGCTGCTAGACAGAAGAACGGCCTTTCTCACTCTGATTTTTGGAATCCTGTATTCCATTCCCCGGCTCTTTTCCGGGGCCCATTGGCTCAGTGACGAACTGGTTGGAGGCGGAATGGCGCTGTTCATCGCTTTGGGCTGGATGTCCAATCTGCCGACACTTGTTTGGTCGCGTTATGTTTGGGACTGGATATTTTTGCGCTTGCTAAAACGGGAATAAGACGGATCAATAATAAAAAGGAATAAATGATGGCCGATTTAACACTTACACCCGCCTTCGACATGCATTTGAACGTCAAGATGCCGCTTACCAACCTGGGGAAAACACCTTATGGTGACAGACTTATTGCTGAAGTTACGGGCGGTGAAGTTACTGGCCCAATGCTTTCAGGGAAAATCCACGCCGGTGGAGGGGATTGGTTATTGCTCCGCAATGACGGGGTAATGCAGCTTGATGTCAGGCTCACGATTGAAGCGGACGACGGCGGTTTGATCTATGTGACCTATAGAGGAATGCGCCACGGCCCCAAAGATGTGATGGATAGAATGGCGAAGGGGGAACCAGTCGATCCCAGCGAATATTATTTCAAGATGGCTCCAATCTTTGAAACTTCTGCCGGACCACATGATTGGCTAAACAAAAATCTTTTTGTAGCAAACGGCGTTCGAAATCCTGCCGGCCCGACATATCATGTCTTTCTCATAGAATAATCAACGGTTGTTCAGCAAGAGCCATCCCAGGGTATAGAGATGAAAGTTGTTTTTCCGTTCAAGCCCGGAAAATTCTCAAACATTGCATCGAGTACGCCATCAAAAACTCCGGCCAAAGTTGGGCATTTTCCAACTGATTGAACCCGTCCTTCGTAAATCCGGACCGGATTGTCCGATCCAACCGATGCGCCTTCTACTATGTCCAAAGAAATAAATCGGTTATATTCCTCCCAGGTTTGCGTATTATAGCTACGCGCAACCCCTCCATAAAATGGGGCACGTCCAACGCCAACCCCCACGCCAAATGACCCGAAATAAGGATCGGACGTGGTTGAAGATCTTTGTTCCTTTCCATCGATTCCATAGGAAACATAGGCCACAAAATCCGGATCTTCGTTCGGTTCTGCAATATCAAACCCGACCAGTCGGAGCTTGCTTTCTATTTTAGGGCGATAGGATTTGAATTCCAAACTCGAATCCTTCGAAGCCGGTTGAGCCCGAACCGTAATTGTCTTCGAGGCAATATTCTGTACTTCCGGTGTGTAAAACGCTGTTATATTGGCATCAATTGCCGGCGTTCCACACGCCACTAATATCGTTGCCAATGCAATGAATAATAGAGCTTTCATACCTAGTCTCCTGGTAAGGTGCCCGGAATTGTGGAACATTATTGAGTAGGCCTCAATAACAATTCTTCAATTCACACTAAATGGTGTTCTCTGGGAGCGAAATTAACCATATCTGCCGAATATTTTTACAAATAGCGCAGAAACAGATACAATTTCGGATAATTTTTAATCTAATTCGAAATATAAAACCAGTGACGCCTGTAAGTAGCTGTTAATCTTGTCAGTCTCTACTTTTATTAAAAGGGAAAAATACTTTCAGACGCCAATTAATTTATCGAGGCATATATAATGATTATAGAACCAATTGGAAAACCAGCGTTTCTATCAGATATTAAATACGGCGATTTCTTCTTCGCGCAAATTGGAGAGACGATCAGAGGATGTGTCAAAGCTTATCTGATAGAGAACGACTCTCAAATATCAGATTACATTATTTCTTTCACACCCGGATATCAGGACGATAATAAGCTCCCTCTCATGGTTGAAGCGAGATCCATATTGGGCAAAACGGCCTATAGAGTTGCTGATCCGCTTTTCCGTCATACGATTTCAACAAAATCAATGTTGCTCAAGCCTGAATACTGGCCGAAACCCGGCATTGTGATTGAAAATATGGATGGGTCTTATCTGACAATCAAATCCGGGAATATGCCACATAAAATTGTTTATATGAATCTCAGCACCGGGGAACTGGTTTTTTCTGCCCCCAAAGCACCTTTCGTCTTCGTGTTGGAATGGAAAATTATTTTGAAGAGGAACGAAGCCGAACAAGTGCTCGTCCATTTCCCGTTCACGAACGAAAATGTGTTCGCTTAAAATTACGGCATTATTGTAAAATACTCAGTTAGTTTTCGCATTCGGAGTAAAAAGCTGCTCCCCTGAAATTTTGTAATTTCCGATCATGGCTTGCGATTTTTTACTAACGAGCCAGTTTTCAAGCTTTAGGGCGAGATCGTGTTTCACATGGGGATGACGGGCGGCGTTAACCGGGATAAAGCTGTACTGGTTGAACAGAACGGGATCTCCTTCGAAGATAACAGCCAGATTTCGCTTATTTTCAAAATTGAGCCAGCTGCCGCGATCTGCGAAAACATAGGCGTCCATGGCGCTTGCCGTATTTAGAGTAGCCCCCATCCCCGCACCGGTAGCCCTATACCAGGACGCAGGAAATTCTGCTGGCTCCCGGCCCACTGCCACCCATAATGCGATTTCCTTGCGGTTGGTGCCACTGTCATCGCCCCGACTGACGAAAAGATTGCGGTTTTTCTCGATTGCCCTTAACGCCGAGACAGCACTCTCCTGTTTCGCGGCTTGCGCCGGATCCGTAACGGGCCCGATCAGGATAAAATCATTGAACATGATTTCCCGGCGATGAGAGCCATAGCCATTTCTCACAAATTCTTCTTCCGCCATTTTGGAATGCACCAGTATGGCATCGACATCTCCGGCACGGCCCAGTTTTAACGCCTGCCCTGTTCCCACAACGATTAAATGAACGTCCAGGTCGAGATCTTTCTTTATTTCCGGCAATAACACTTCGGATAAGCCGGAATTATGAAAAGATGTTGTGACAGCGAGTTTCAGATCCGCAGCCAGGCCCGCATTTAAAAATGATAGATAAATAACTGAAATAAGCAGAGAGATTTTCTTCAAAGCACAATTTCTCCGCCAATAAAAGCCCTGGCTTCCTCTGTGCTTGGCGTGGGGAAAAAATCGTCAACAGCACATATTTCGTGGATACGACCGCGATACATGAACAGAACGTCGGTTCCAAGCCGCCGGGCTTGGCCAAAGTCATGTGTCGCCATAACAATCCTGGTTCCTGCCGCCTGCGCCTGTCCGATAAGACGCTCAATTTCCTTAGTAGAAGCCCCATCCAGGTTTGTCGTCGGCTCGTCAAGAAATAGAATTCCAGGATTTGTAATGAGGGCCCGCGCCAGCGCCAGCTTCTGCCGCTCCCCGCCAGAGAGAACATGAGCTTTTTTCTCGCCTGAAGCTTCCAGGCCAACATTTTCCAGCCATTTATCAGCCTCCTTCAGTGCCGTCTTTCTTTGGGTCCCGCGTAGGAGGAGCGGATAGGCGATATTGTCCCTGACAGACCGCCGCATGATAACGGGTGTTTGAAACACATAGCATTGTGAAGCATAGGCTTGGGCACGGGGCACATTCCACTTCACATACCCCTGGCTCGCTTTCTCCAGTCCATGCATCAGCCGAAGAAGACTTGTCTTCCCCGATCCATTTGGCCCGACGACAACCGTACATCCCCGGTCCAAAATTTCTAAATTGATTGGGCCAATAATTTGTGTTCCTGATTTTTCAAGACAGGCATCCCTGATCTGAAGCGGAAAAATTGACGTCACCATCTACCCTCCCGTTCCGTCCTGGACAAAATATGGATAGCCAGATTTATAATAATGGCGAGAGAAATCAGAATAAACCCAAGGCCAAGCGCCAAGGGAAAATCTCCCCGCCCCACCTCCAGCGCTATGGCGGTTGTCAGGACCCGGGTTAAATGGTCAATATTGCCACCGACGATCATGATGGCGCCGATTTCCCCTATCGCCCGGCCGAAACCGGTCAGCAACGCCGTTATGAGAGACCTCCGGCCATCCCAAAGCAGCGCCTTCATACGCTGCCATTTAGTCGTGTTGAGGGAGATCAGTAGATCATGATAATTGAACCATAAATCGCGAAGCCCCTGATGAGCCAGAGACGCAATGATGGGTGTCACAATAACCACTTGCGCAATTATCATCGCTGTTGGCGTAAAGAGGAGATTGAAGACGCCGAACGGCCCCGACCGGGAAAGCAGAATATAGACAATCAGGCCAACAACGACCGGCGGCAAACCCATCATGGCATTTAGGACGGCAATTGCGATACGCCGAAACCGGAATCTTGTGACGGCGAGCCAGGCGCCAAAGGGAAGACCGACAATTGCCGCGATGACGACGGCTGATACAGTTACCTGCAAAGATCGAAGAGATATCTCGATCAAATCGGAATCCAGCGTGACCACGAGCCTAAACGCCGCCACCAACCCTTCGGTCAGATCATTCATTGACCGATCACCTCACAGGCGAAATTTGAACGTCTTGCAAAGGCACGGCACATCATCGGTCATTTCCCCGGCTTTATAATCTGCAAACCTCCATATGCCTGAAATTTGCGGGCAAAACAATGCTCTGTATAGGCAGAGTACCGAATTGCGTGAAATTAACCGCTCATTGCTCCAATGCCTCTATTTGCGCCATAAGATCCAACAGATTGCGGGCTTGTTTGAGATGCGGCATGTCAAGCATCATTCCGTCCAGCCCGACTGTTCCGAGACCCGGATTCTGTTCAAAAACATCAATGACCCGGCGGGCATGGGCAATTTCCTCCGGTGACGGTGTAAAGGCTTGATTGATCGCGTCTGAGGGAAGGTGTGTCACAGCCAAGAAAGAGAATGCCAAGCCTGAAAATATGAAAAACCGCTTTTAGTATCATGATCATTACAATGCTCTGATTGACTGGGATGAAAATATTGCTAAGTACCAATGGATAATTTCATACCCAAAAAGATATTACACATACACATATTAGAATTTTTCTATTTTTGAGATTTATTTCAACTTGAGCACGAAGCAAATTAAATATGATAAGCAATTTTTCAAAGGTCCTGCTGCTTTCAAACCTTGGCGTGGATATGGGACAACCGGGTTTTCGGCACGGCAGTTATAACGGAACATTGGTGCCAATTGCGCGCCTTCTTGAAAAGCAAAAGGGCGTATCAGCTCGTATTATGGCCAGCGCGCATATTACTCAGCAACTGCTGAAGGACGCCGCAGCCACCGGAAAATCCTGCCCGACGATACATACACTTGATGAGGAACGGCTTACAGCTCTTCAAGCTGAAGACTTCATGATAAAATCCTATCACGAGGCCTTGCCTGAAGATCGGCTCCATGAAATTCATGAGATCATCTTGAGCGCACTGGATGGATGGACACCCGATATCATAATTTCCTGGGAGGCCCCCACGGGTGTTTTCCGATCTCTATTTCCTGAAGCGACAGTACTCGACATAATGCCGGGTATGTTTATGCGGCCCCCATACCCTAAAATGATCTCGTTTGATCCGGTCGGGCTTTATTCAAGTTGTTGGTTTTCGCGAAACGATGTTGAAACTCTCCAAGTTTCAGACGAGATATTGGGCAACCACATCAAAATACGCGACTTATATCAAGAGCACTACAGTTCACTAAACGTCCCCTCCGCCTTGGCTCATGTTTTGAAGAAAGCCAAGTTGGCAGAATCCACTTTGGTGCCGCTACAAATCTCGCAATATTTCGGCTGGTGCGACAACACACATTATGAAACGCAATTCGAGCTATTGGCAGATGTACAGCGTCACATCCCGACAGAAAACTCCGCGATCTACACACAATATATCGGGAGTCTGGTCAGCGAATACGTGATTCACGAACACAATCTAGCTTACCTTCGTGCACGCTACCCGAACTTCCTTTATGATGGACGCTTAGAAAAACTCGACAATATCACTCAATATCTATTGCCTGGTGCAGATACCGTTATTTCGGTTTCCAGCACGATTGGCTTACAAGCCAAGTTTTTTGGAAAAAAACTAATCTCGCCATCGCAGTCGCACTTGTCTTATTTAGCAGACAGCAACGACCTTGCCGGTTTTGATAAAGTACCGAACCGATCGCGGGACTCGTTTATGGCTGCATATCTCGGTCGAACAAATTTTCTGCACGATCGGTTACTTACTGATCCAAGCTACCTTGTTACAATATTAAATGAGTTTGTTGAACGGCGCGGCGAAGCCGGAATTGAACGATTTCCATCGTTTGAGACCGTCGGAAATACTATCCAATTGATGACAAAGAAATCAACACTCAAGCGGAGCACACAACTATTTACGAAAGCGTATCCGCATAGACAATTACCGCATGATCGCCGCGTCAATTCTCTGATTGAAGCGGTGACTGCAGAACCGGTTCAGACAGTATCGTTTGATGTTTTTGATACGCTCGTTTGTCGAACTGTCCTCAGCCCTGCTCATGTATTTGAGTTGATGCAATCAAAACTTCGCTCAAGCCATGCCGATATCCTGGGTGAATATTTCATCGCAACCTTCTCTAAATCACGCGTAGGAATTGAGCGTCTGATAAGGTTCCAGCGAGACCGCGGGATACAAGAAGCATCTGAAGAAATGCTAATTAGCGAAGTCTATGGTGCAATGTTGCGTGATTATGGGCTTTCCGTAGAATTGGCAGATGAACTTGTCGCAATTGAACAAGAAACAGAGCTTGCGTGCCTCATCCCTCGAAAAGAAGGCGTCAGACTGTTCAATGAAGCGGTTGCTGCGGGGAAGCAAACCATCATCCTCTCGGATTTCATCCATCCATCAAATTTCGTTGAACGGGTTCTTAAACAGTGTGGCGTCGTCGGGTGGGATCATCTCTTCGTCTCAAGCGATATCGGGCTGAAAAAACACAGCGGCTCATTGTTTAAATATGTCGAGACAACCTTAAATCTTGATAAATCAACAACTTGTCATGTTGGCGATAACAAGCATGGCGATTTTAAAATGGCTAAAGCACATGGCTGGGACGCGCATCACCTCCCGGCAGCACCTGTTAATATAAGGAATCTGATTAAAGCACGAAAATTTAATCTTGGAGCAATAAACGAATCTTTTGTGGTGAGCACTATATTGTCAGGTTTCGGCAACCACTTCCTTAAATTTGGCGGTAGCCGGCAGTTGGATAGCTCGGAAAGTCAACTTATCGCCAATGCACATGAAATGGGCTTTTTGTTGCTGGGTCCGTTAATGCATTTCTTTTCAAAATGGATCCTTAATGAGGCACGCCAAAACGGCTGCGAACAAATCGTCTTTTTTGCGCGAGATACGACATTGCCTTATAAAATGGCACGTCAAATTCTCGATAATGCAAACCTCACTGATATCACCATATGCTATTTGCCGATATCTCGTCTTGCATCCAGCGGTCTCGACATTCGAACAGCTGAAGATATGTACAATGTCCGTATTGATGACTTCGAGAAATCCAAGCCACTTTTGACATTGTTCGAACGCCGCTTTCATCTGGAAGAGTCGCAAATCGATATTGCGGAACTCAACAACTGGACAGACAAACCGGTCGCAAGCATAAAGGTAGGTGACCTCCCGGCCTATGGGATCTATCGGATAGCGATATTCAGTGCCAAACTGAATTGGAGTGCAGTTCAATGTCGTCTAGATGAGAAACGACGCGTTTTTCAGAAAGCTTTGACGCAGTGGGGATGTAATACTCAACGGAAAACTATCGCGGTTGATTTTGGCTACAAGGGCACAATCCATAAGAAAATATCGAGTTTTTTTGAGCAACCATTGATACCACGCTTCTTTTTGAGTTACTCCGATGCTCTGGGACGCAATCCGGTTGAGGGTTGCAAGGCATTCTATCTGTCCAATCAAGTATCAAAATTTAGTCAGTCGGATCCGCTGATGCGATATAATCTGCTCATTGAAACAATGATAAACGAACATGTTGGCAGTGCCTTAGGGTATCATGAGACAGAAGGTGTCGTGCATGTTCTTCACGATAATTCTGTAAATGGAAGCCATTTTGCAACCATTTCTGATTTGCATGAGGGAGCCTTGGAGTTTTCACAATACTGGCAAAAATACTGTAGCGTCATTGATGAGCACACATCGATTGAACCGCAGATGCTGTCATTCCTCTTGGCTGAAGTTCTGCGTACTCCAACGAAATATGAGGCAATGCTTCTGGCCGGATTGGTGTTTGACAATGGCTATGGGGGCCATCAACCGCGACGGATTATCGATCTCGACCAAAGAACTGGCCGCGCCAAGTCTAATATATGGCGTGAAGGAGCGGTTGCGCTAACACATGAAAATAGTGGAACCTCGACCGAACTGTCAGGCCGGCGGCAGAAATTTCCTTCCGCAGTCAAAACGAAAATATTCAGGGTTTTTGTCGCCGGCTTTTGTAACGATCGCTTGCTCAACAAATTTGATCGTGATCCTTATACTTTTTTTAAGGATTCCCCGCACTCTTTCGTTCGTCGAATTGGCCAAATTGTATAGGCATGAAATTGCGGAATCCCATCGTTAAAGCCGAACTCGAAGATCTTGGATTGCCGGATGTTCTTTTTCCAGAGCCTTCGCCGGTTTCATTTGCCCAGCATGCTGAAGACCTGATCATTGAAGGAATGCTATCTACACGCTACCCTAACGAGCGTCCGGGGTCGTGGACATATCTTGATATCGGAGCTAATCATCCTGTTCACGGGAGCAATACCTATCTTTTCTACAAGAAAGGGGCTTCGGGAGTGGTGATCGAGCCAAACCAAAAGTTTGCTCCTTTGTTTCAAAAGTGCCGACCCAGAGATCAGTTTATTTTGGCAGGCGCGAAGTTCGATGAACGCGATGCGGCCACTTTTTACGAAGTTGAAAATGATGCATTAAGTTCATTTTCAGAGTCATTTCACGTCAGTTGGAAAGAGCATGGTGGCCTGGGCGCAACGGCAGTTTCATCTCTTGATATGCCTCTTGTTGATGTCAATTCGATCATTGAAAAGAATTTTCAAAATAAGCTGCATATAATCAGCCTCGATGTGGAAGGGTACGAGATGGAGGTGTTGGAAAGGTTAAGCCTTGACCAAATCCGGCCCGATATTCTGATTGTGGAATATGTCTCACCATCACATGGAATCTTGAAAGACAGCTTAACCCTTGTGATGCAAAAGAAAGGCTATTATTTAGCATTTTGTGGCCGGGTCAATTTGATTTTCTTGAGCGAAACGTAACCCCAAGGCAATGACTCTTTCTCTGAAGTAAGACCGATCTAGGCTTTGTTGCTTAGAAATATTACATCATCGGTCATTTCCCCGGCTTTAAAATCTGCAGATCTCCAGATGCCTGATATTTGTTGGCAAAACGGTCCTCTGTATAAGCAGAGTACCGAATTGCGTGAAATTAACCGCTCATTGCTCCAATGCCTCTATTTGTGCCATAAGATCCAACAGATTGCGCGCTTGTTTGAGATGCGGCATGTCGAGCATCATTCCGTCCAGCCCGATTGTTCCGAGGCCCGGATTCTGTTCAAAAACATCAATGACCCGGCGGGCATGGGCAATTTCCTCCGGTGACGGTGTAAAGGCTTGATTGATCACGTCTGACTGAGCCGGATGAATTGCGATCTTCCCGACAAATCCGGATCGCCGGTCACGCAGACAATCTGCCGCCAATGTTTCCAAATCGCGGAAATTCACAAATACCACACCCACCGGCTGAACATCTATGGCGCGGGCAGTCGATAGACAGAGGGATTTCGCCATCAGAAACGGATCATCATATTCTCCGCTCACGGGATGCCGGTTGTCACTGGCCCCCAGCGCGGCCGCTAAATCCTCTGCCCCCCAGGTCATGGCGACCAGGCGATCGGAAATATTTTCAAGATATGTATGAAAGGTAAGAAGGGACGCGGCGGTCTCTGTTGCTACGCTCAGAATTTTCGTCGACCCCAGCTCAAGATTCTCACGGGTTTCAAGGGCCGTTAGAAAATTATCCAATGTGTTTACATCTTTTGCAGAATACACTTTGGGCAAGACGATACCGTCTGGTGCACCTGCCATCACAGCTGTTAGATCTGGCAGAGACAATTCAGTATCCAGCGGATTAATGCGGACCCAGAGTTTCTGGCGCCGCCGATCCGGATTAGCTTTCAAAAAGGCGCAAACCATGTCACGGGCAATTTCCTGCCGCTCATCCGAGACAGAATCTTCCAGGTCCAGGATCAAGGCGTCCGCAGAGTTCCCTCTTCCTTTTTCAAGTTTTTTTTCGCTATCTCCGGGGACGAATAACCAGGATCGAATAAGGGTCATGGCCGTTTCCTCATCAATCCTGTTCGTACGCAGTAACAGACTTCTTCATCCCGCTGATTAAAGCCGAAATGCTCGAACACGACCAGACCTGCCGTTGGGCGGGACTTGCTCTCTCTCATGTCCTTGATACGGGTTACGACGCGGATGGTATCCCCATGAAAGACCGGTTTCACGAACCGGATATCGGTCATCCCGAGATTTCCGAGAGTTGTTCCAAGAGTTGTTTCCGCAACGGTCACTCCGATCACAAGGCCAAGCGTAAACAGGCTGTTTACAATTCGCTGGCCATATTCAGTCTGTTTGGAAAATTCCTCATCCAGATGGAGCGGTTGCGGATTATGGGTCATGGCGCAAAACATGATGTTGTCCATTTCCGTCACAGTACGCGTCAGAGCATGATTGAATTCCATACCCACTTCAAACTCTTCATAATATAAACCCGACATGAAAGATTTTCCTTTTTGATTTTTAATTAGTGTCAAAACCTGTTTAGCAAATTACTTGCCATTTGTATATATATTCGTATAACGTTCGTATATGCGTAAAATATCCACACATGGGAATAGCACTTCTTCGCCCTCCAGAGCGGTTCCTCAGTCCGTTAGTCGAATATTCCTGATAATGGAATCCCTCGCCGCGTTACCCGCTGGCGCAACACTTTCTGAACTCGCCCTTAAGGCTGACGCACCAAAAACCAGCCTCGTGGGTCTGTTAAATGGATTGACGGATGAGGGGTATCTCATCCGAGACGACAGCGGCCGATATTTCCTCGGCCCGCAGTTTCTGTCGCTCGCCATGAAGGCAGTCGCCGGGCGGGAGCTGGTAACCCTGGTAAGGCCAACACTTGAAAAGCTGTCTTTGGACACTGGTGAAACGGCAGTCCTCGGTGCCCTCGCCTCTGATGCTGAGCTTGTGACCTACCTGGATCGGGTGGAAAGCCTAAACCCTATTCGCTATGCGGTTTCTGTCGGCGAACGGCGGGATCTGTATTGCACCGCCATGGGTAAATTATTACTGGCATTTTTTGACGAGGCTCGGCTCGACACATATTTAAAAAAGCGCCGGAAAGCCTTCACACCCTCCACGGTCACCAAGGCTGAGGATCTAAGAAACGAGCTGTCATATATTCGCAGTCAAGGTCTTTCCTACACACAGGACGAACGAATTGAGGGCGCGAGCGGCATCGCCGCCCCCATTTATTCCAGCGAAGGAGACGTCATCGCGTCTTTGCTCATCGCCGGCCCCTCCGGGCGGATGGCAAAAAACGCTTATTTAATCGAACCCCTACTCGAACAAGCTGCTAAAAACTGCAGCTTGCTTATCGGCGGAAAATCTAAAAAGGAATAAAAAATGAGCTTCAAACTCACGCCAGAACAACAGCAAATCCGCGAGAGCATCCAACGTATCTGCGAACCATTCGACGATAGATACTGGCTTGATCGCGACACAGACGGAAAATTTCCTGAAGATTTTTGCCAGGCAATCGCCGATGAAGGATTTATGGGTATCGCCATGCCCGAACAATATGGCGGAAGTGGCCTTGGCATCGCCGATGCCGCGGTGATGGCTCAGGCGATCACCGAGTCAGGGGCAGCCAATGCCGGGTTTGCCGCCTTAATAATTGGTATCTTTGGCCTCAATCCCGTCGTTGTTTTCGGCACGGAAGAACAGAAGGAAAAATGGTTACCCCCCATTATCAAGCGGCAGGATGTCGCCTGTTTCGCGGTGACGGAACCAAATACCGGCCTTGATACGACACGACTTAAAACCCGCGCTGTTCGCGATGGTGATCACTATGTCGTCAATGGAGAAAAAATCTGGACGTCTACGGCTCAGCAATGCAACAAAATGCTGCTGATCGCCCGAACCACACGTGAAGAAGAAACCGATAAACCCATTAACGGCCTGTCGCTTTTCTATACAGACCTGGATCGCAACCATATCGAAGTCCGCCCCATTGATAAAATGGGCCGTAAATGTGTGGATTCAAACCAGTTGTTCATTGACGACTTGAGAATCCCGAAAGAAGATTTAATCGGTGAAGAGGGCAAGGGCTTTCGCTACCTGCTTCACGGGCTGAACGCTGAGCGCATTCTTATTTCCGCCTCAATGGTCGGCCTTGGCAGATGCGCGTTGAAAAGAGGTGCGGATTATGCACGCGAGCGTGTCGTCTTCAACCGCCCTATCGGCATGAACCAGTCCATACAGCACCCGCTTGCGGAAAGCTGGGCAGAGCTTGAGGCGGCCAATCTCATGGCATTTCAGGCGGCCACAATGTATGACGCCGGTGAGGAATGCGGGCTGCAAGCCAACGCCGCAAAATATCTTGCGGCCGAAGCTGCCTATAAATCCTGTACGACGGCTGTGATGACACATGGCGGCATGGGGTATGCGAAGGAATATCATGTTGAACGTTATTTACGTGAATGCATGATCCACCGCCTCGCCCCCATCAGCCCGCAATTGATTTTAAGCTACCTGGCCGAGCGCGCGCTCGATCTCCCAAAATCCTACTAAAAACGAGAATGACAATATGACCGGACCTCTTGACGGCGTTAAAATCATCGACTTTTCAAACATGCTCATGGCGCCCTACACGACCCAAATACTGGGGGATATGGGCGCGGATATCATTAAAGTGGAAGCGCCCGGCGGAGACCCCGTCCGGGGTATCGGGCCTGAACGCAATACCGGCATGGGAGCGATTTACCTGAACTGCAATCGAAGCAAACGGAGTATCCAGCTTGATGTCAAGCATCCGGAGGGGTTGAAAGCCGTCCTGGAATTGCTGAAGACCGCCGATGTGCTGGTTTATAACCGGCGACCCCAGGTGATGGAACGCCTGGGTCTTTCCTTTGAGACTGTAAAAGAAATCAACCCGAAGATTATTTATGCCGGTTTGTTCGGCTATGGGCAGGACGGGCCGTATGGCCATAAACCGGCGTTCGACGACTTGATCCAGGGCGCTGTTTCAGTGCCCTGGCTCACACATATGGCAGACGGCAGTGACCCTGTTTACGCGCCAACCGCAATCGTTGACCGCGGGGTCGGCCTCTGGGCCGTTGGCCAGATTAACGCCGCCCTTTTTCACCAATGCCGAACCGGGGAGGGACAACGTATCGATCTTCCAATGTTTGAGATGATGGCAAGTTTCGTGCTGGCCGACCATATGGGCGGCCATACCTTCGAGCCGCCGACCGGCCCGCTGGGATATAAGCGCATGCTCAACCCGGACCGGCGCCCCTATAAGTCCAAGGACGGGTATATTTGCGTCATGGTCTATACAGACCGGCACTGGCAATCCTTCTTTGAAAAGCTTGGCCAAGCTGAAAAATACGAGAGCGATCCACGCTATGAAAGCATGGCCACGCGAACCGCCAACATCGCCGCCATTTATAGGGAGCTCGCGGAGTTACTGACAACCCGGACGACCGCTGACTGGCTTAAATTCTTCGATGAAGCGGATATACCCGCCATGCCCCTGAACACACCGGACAGTTTGCTTACCGATCCGCATCTGGAAGCGATTGGTTTCTTTTCAACCATTGATCATCCCTCGGAAGGTCGAATACGGGACATGGCTGTTCCAAGCAGCTGGTCCGGAACACAGCCAACCCCGACCCAGCATGCTCCAATGCTCGGGGAGCATAGCCAGGAAATTTTGCGTGAAGCGGGATATACAAACACCCAAATTGACGGGCTGATTGCGTCAAAGGTAATTAACGGGCCGTCACAATAAGTCGCCAAGATGCCATTGCAATCACCTTTGCAGCTGCGTATTTTAGCCGCAAAATAATAGTGACAAAGGGAATGCCATGATCGCCGCGTCTGTGAAAGTTCTGTGTTTTGATGTCTTCGGCACGGTTACCGACTGGTATTCCTCCGTCACCCGGGAAGGAGAAGCGTTAAGTCGGGAAACCGGCATAGAGCTTGCCTGGGGAGAGTTTGTTACCAGATGGCGGCTTGAAGGATATATGGCCGCATTACAGGCCATCTCCTCCGGTCAAATGGAGATAACGCCGACAGCGACCATTCATAAAACCAAGCTGCTTTCCCTACTGGCAGAATATGGCGTCAGCGGATTAACCGATGCCCAGATTGATCATTTCAATCTTGCCTGGAACAGATTGGATGTCTGGAGCGATGCCGTAGAAGGGCTTTCGTTGCTGAAGGAAAACTACATGATCATGCCCTTCTCCAACGGCGACTATCGCTGCCTTCTGGACATCAGCAAGCGGAACCGGTTGCCCTGGGACGGCATTATCTCGGCAGATTTTTTCAAGAAGGTAAAGCCGGACCCCACAATTTATCTCGACGCTGCGTCGCTCCTGCAGCTGCCACCGGCAGAGATAATGATGGTTGCCTGTCACGCCCAGGATCTGACGGCTGCAAAAAACGCCGGTTTCAAAACCGCTTATGTTAATCGGCTCCTTGAATTTGGCCCCAATGTCCCGCAAGAGGAAAAGCCGATCGCCTTTGATTATGATGTCTCTGATTTTATCGAGCTGGACCGGGTCTTGCGGGCCGATCGATAACCGGCCCCGCAACGTCACTTGTTGAAAGCGTTAATTCTATCCAGTAAATCCTTGTCAACGGATACACCTTCATTTTCAATTCTTATCCGGTTTTGTATCCGCCGGGATCCCGGTACCCGGGCGTTTTCCTGTGTTGAAATGGCGTCCGTCAGAGCGGATATTCGGTCATAAAACAAGGCACCTGAAAAGGCCGCCGGATCAAAGGCGATAAAACATTGCCCGGTACTGGGCGGGCCGCCTGCGGTTCCCGAAAACGGGCTGGCATCCTTACTTAGGACAGCGCCCGCAAGGCAGGCCGCCAGGATCTCAACCGTCAGGCCAATGCCAAACCCCTTATAGCCACCAGAGGGCGCCATTGATCCTTTTAACGCCAGGGCAGCATCTGTTGTTGGCCGTCCTTCCGCATCCAGCGCCCAGTGAGGCTCTATGGGTTCGTTCTGACGGGCGCGGAGCATAATTTCAGATTTGGCGATGACACTGGCGGATTGATCTATCAAGATCGCCGCGCCGCCCTCGCCGTCCGGTACACCGACCGCGAACGGGTTCGTTCCCACGACAGCCTTTTTCCCGCCTACCGGGGCAATGGAGGCCGGTGCATGGGTGAAACACAGGCCGAGCAATCCTTCTTCCGCCAATCGTTCTGCATGATGCCCCAGGACGCCGCAATTATAGGAGTTATATATTGTAAGAGCAGCGACCCCGTTTTCGCGTGCTGCCCCTGTAAATTCTGACCAGCCCGCATCAATGGCAGGATGGGCGAAGCCCGATTGGGCATCTACCCTGACGGCACCGGGATGAGAATGTTCAACAACCGGTTCCGCCAATCCGTTCACTTTCCCGCAGACAACATGTTCGGCGTAAATCGGCACATACATCAGACCATGGCTTCGAATGCCGTCACGTTCGGCTTTTACGGTGGACCGGGCAACTGCGGCCGCACTCCCTTGGCTTGCCCCGGCCCCCACAAGTGCCGCCGTCGCAAGATCCTCTATTTCCTTGAGTGTCAAAATAGAACCCGACATTCATATCTCCTTTTAATCGTTGTCTGTGAGGCCCGCACCGGCGCCTTTTTCCCGCGAAGCCGCGGTCGCGGGAACATATGTTTTTGCCGCAAGTTTCAATAGTTCTTTATGCGTTCTGTCCTGCACATGGACCGTAGGGTTTAATTTTTGAGGCTTTTCCTGGTTTGTGCCATTTTGCCCACAAGTCAGAACCGCATCCACGCCCTGGCCGGGAACAGGGACATCAGTTGATATGGATCCGTTCGCATCAATGGAAAAAGACGACTGGTTCGAAAACTCGATTGTAATCTGTAAGCCGTAATCCTTTGCCGCTATTCCCGCCATGCCCAGAAGCAGCATCGGGGTATCAATTTTGCGTAAACTGGCCCGAAAACCGGAGGGCGAGGCCGCGGCAAGATCAAATACCGACAGGCCGTCCAGGGCCGAACAGAACGGGTCAATTTTTATGTCCTTGCCCTCGGTTCTTGTCCGCGACTTGTGCGGCTTGAAACTGTGAATACCCTGAAACACAGCCTCATCTCCCGCCAGCCCCCGTACCAGGAGCCACAAACCAGCGCGGCTCACATCTTCCGCCAGCCCGCTGGGCAGCCCTGCCCCGATGCCGGCTTTTCTGAACAGGGAGCCAATCTCATTCAGGGAATATGTCATGACACCGCACCAAAGACGGGAAGCCACCAATCATCCGCGTCCCTGCCGTGCAATTCATCAAACAGAGGCGCCCCCTGATACAAGGTAATACGGGTCCAGCGGTCCGATTTAGGATCAAATTTTGACGCCCCAAAAAACGAGAGCTTACACCGAAGCATATTGATCGGCAGACAATTGGCTGCGATCAGATTGTCATGAATTTCCGAATAGGGATATTTTTCAGAACATTGAATTCGGCGCACCATATGCCGGTAATGGGGATGCTGAAGCAATAGCTCGGCAACGGAATTTTCACCCGGCAGTTCTTCAAGATCCCGGCGCAATTCCTGAACTTGCCGGCAAATGTCAAAGGGCATTTCAAGTTCTGCACCGGCTTCCTCATATCTGTCGCCCAGTCTCGGCTCAAGTTTCTCTTCCGATACATACCAAAAAAGACGCGTTTCTTCCTGCGACGATAAATCAACCTTTAACGCCCAGTCATAATTCCCGGTCAGAACCGATTTCAGTTGGTCAAGAGACATGGCGGGATTCAACTGTGGAATTTGGTCACTTGCCATACAGTCGGTCAATCCGTCGATCAAGGAACCATGGGGCTCCAGGACCAGGGCAACAACCAGTTCCTGACATTCAAAAGACAGGGAAGATACGTCCCTGACGAGCCTGTCCCAGGGGTTTGGTTCGCGCAACCAGGAAGGGGTCATCAAATCCATCACCGAGGAAAATTCAGCCCGTAATTTCTCGATTTTTGCCATCTGGATGGCGTCAATAACATTCCATTGATCAAGATGCCGTTTCGCTCTCTCCATCAGTTGGCGAATAGCCTGAACCGTCGCCTCTTCAGCCGTCGGAATTGCCCGCACCCGGGCAAGGGCTGTTTCTCTTACAAGCATCCAGTTATTGATCAGAATTGGATGGCTGACCAAAAAAGGCGCCATGCCCAATCCGGTCGCATTTCCTATGCCAAGATATCGTTTACTGTCCGGATCAAGGGGGGAGAATGTTTCGGGCGATTTGAGGCTGGCCACATGCTCGACGAGATCGTGGGTAAATCCGCGAATAAGCCAGACGGTCAGCATCTCTGCTTGAAAGGGACCTTTCAATCCCGGTCGATCTTCAATTCTTGACCGATCCGCAATGCCGAATTTTCCATTGCCATATACAGCGGTTGTTCGCATCAGATAACCGATGGACAGTAACATGGATTGATCCGGTTGCCTGCCGGCAGCAAGGCTTTCAACCACATGATCGAACAACCTGACGGACTTGTTGGCTCTGCTTAATATCAGGTCTTGTGCCTGGAACCGGCCCGCCTCTTGCTTTGGTGTATTGATCTTCAGCCTGGCGATGTCCGCATCCGTTGGCACCCCGTCAAACAAGACATAGGACGAATCCCAGGCCTCCGCAATAACCCGATCCGTACGTTTGTCTTCGGGCAAGGCTGTTGAAAAAGCGATCAGGCTATAGACATGGCCGGAAAGAGAGAGGGAATAAACGGCATGCCCGAAACCTTCCCTATTGATTTCCCAAACAGGGCGGCTGACAACGGCTTGTTCCTGGGCAAGACGCCGGATCAATGTCCGCATAAAACTCAAGCGTGTCGGGAAAAACGCCCCCATCCTGTCCAGACGCATAACCTCACCGGGCGCACGAAGGGCCGTCTGCGGAAAAAGCGGGTCATTATGCGTGGCGATGGTCATACGGGTAAAGGCCCAAAGGAATTTTCGTAAAAGCGCAGCCAGTTACCGCCCATGATAGCGTCAACTTCTGCTTCCGCAAAGCCCGCTGCTGTCAGACCCCCGGGAATGTTGTTGAAATCCCGGCTATCCCTGAACCAGCCCGGCTGGTCCGGAAACCCCGCGTTGGATGCGGAGCCTTCGCCGTAATCCATTTGCTTGGACCACCGGCCATTGCGCATCCAGGTTACAACGCTATCTGGCTGGTTTTGACATAAGTCCGAGCCAATACCCAAACTGTCAACGCCATACCGCTCGGCTGCTTGGGCAATCATGTTGCAAAAACTTTCAATCGAGCAATTTGAGCTTTCCTTCAGATGATGGGGATAAATGGAAAATCCGATCATGCCGCCGGACCCGGTCAGCGCTTTTAGCACGTCATCGGACTTGTTCCGAAGCGCCGGATGCCACCAGGCCGGGTTGGCATGGGTGATGGCAATGGGCCGTGAGGATATGTCAATGGCATCAAGTGTCGAGCGTTCTGCAGAATGGCTCATATCAACCACGAGGCCGACCCTGTTCATTTCCGCAATTGCCTGCCGTCCAAACCGGGTAACGCCGCTATCCTCTTCTTCATAACAACCGGTCGCCAGCAAAGACTGATTGTTATAGGTGAGCTGCATAAAGCGAATGCCAAGGGTATGGCAGATTTCGATTAAACCAATATCATCTTCAATCGGCGATGGGTTTTGGAACCCGAAAAATATCGCCGTGCGTTTTTCCTGCTTTGCACGATTTACATCCGCCGCTGATCGTCCCATGAAAACAAGATCCGGATATTGTTCAAACCACCGGTTCCATTGCTCGATTGCCAGAACCATTTCCCGGAAGGTTTCATGATAGGCGATTGTCACATGCACCGCATGCACCCCGCCTTCCTTCATTTGTCGAAATATTTCCTCTGACCAATTCGAATATTGCAGACAATCGATTCTCAGCTGATTAGACATTTCTTTCCCTTATCCAGCCACCTTCGTAAAATTCCATCAGGAATCCGTATGTGAGGCTTTTACAATGAACAAAGTAAATTCAGCTATTGTAAGACGGCAATCAAACAGATATTTTTGTTATCTACTTCAATAAAATTGAAATTGAGGATAATGATAAAACTTGAAGCTTTGCGAGTATTCATTTCTGTCGCCGAACTTGGCAATATAAAAGAGGCAGCCCGCAAGCTTGGACGGACAGCGTCCGCCGTATCCATGACCTTAAAGCAGCTTGAAGATGAGATCGGTAGTCCGCTTTTTGCCTCTGATCGAAAAAGCAGCCTGACGGCACTCGGTACTTTCATGCTGGACACCGGGCGTCTGCAAGTTGCAGGTTATGACAAAGCCATTCGGAAAATCTACGCCTTCGCTGACAATCGAATTGGCAATCTAAGTCTGGCGTCGGTCCCCTCCGTCGCAACCACCCTGATCCCAATTTTGATGCCGGCTTTTGTCGCCAGCAGGCCTGATGTAGAAATCGAGCTGTTTGATGACGACTCACATGGTGTCGCCGCCATGGTTGAAACCGGGCAGGCGGATATGGGAATTGCCGGCCAGCCGCCTTCCGACGCCCTTCTGACGTTTGTTCCCCTCTTTCGCGATCGATATAAGGTAATTTGCAGCTCCACCAATCGCCTGATGGAGATATCGACCCCCCTTGAATGGACAGATCTGGAAGGTGAAGCTCTGATCCTCAATGGCGCCTCGGATTCTATTTTGGCACCGGGATATCAAAAGCTGAAAGACGAGGCGTCCTTCACCATACGCAATGTCAGCTCCCTGATGGCTCATGCAAAATCTGGTTTGGGTATTACGATACTTCCTGCATTGGCTTCCAATCAATTACCGGAGGGGGTCAGTGCTTTACCAATTGCGGATACCTCTGTGAGCCGGACTGTCGGGTTGATCGAACGGCGCGGGACAACCCGTAACCCGATCGCAGAAGCCTTTCTCGAATTCTTGCTGGAAGAAATGCCTGGCCTCACGGAACGGTTGAAGCTTACGTCCTATTAACCGGTTAAATTTTCTATAATGATATTTCTTGAGCTTTTCCCAGGCTTTCTGCGAGGTTGGCAGCGACATGTGCGACGGCAAGATCCTGCAATCCGACACCGGTACCATCAAAGACAGTAATATCTTCCGCAGAGCTCCGCCCTTGAGCTGATCCGTTGATGACCGATCCAATCGGCGTAATATCATCTTTGAGAATAAGCTTTTCATTTATCGCATGTTGGCATTCGCCAAGGGTTACGGATTGCGCGACTTCATCTGTAAAAACCTTAGCTGCGGCCATCACAGCCGGATCAATTTCCTGCTTACCTATGGTGTCCGTGCCCATACAGGCTATATGGGTTCCGGGCTTGATCCATTGCTTCATCAGCAAGGGCTCATGCGCCGATGTGATCGTGATGATAACATCGGCTTCGGCAGCCAGTTGTTCCCGCTCCTTCACGTCAAAGGGAAGGCCCAGATCTTTGGCCACGTCTCCCAGGCTATCCAGCATTTCCGGATGAAGGTTCCATGCAACCACCTTCTCAAAATCTCTTTGCTCCGCTGCGGCACGTAGCTGAAACGCGGCTTGATGGCCTGCGCCAACCATCCCGAGCACCTTGGCATCCTCCCGGGCAAGATGTGAAATGGAGACGGCGCTTGCCGCCGCCGTTCGCACAGCCGTCAGGTAATTTCCACCCACCAAGGCGCGCAATTGACCTGTGTCCGGATCAAACAGGAATACGGTTGACTGGTGGTTAGTGAGCCCCTTGTCACTATTCCCCGGCCAATAGCCCCCGGATTTAAGGCCCAATGCCAATCCTTGGCGATCAAAGCCTGATTTAAATCCGTAAAGCGCCTCTGCATAACCAATGGCTTCGCGAATGACGGGGAAATTATAGGCATCCCCCTTTGCCATGGCCGCGAAGACATTTTCAACGGCCGTAAAGGCGTCATCACGTCCAACAACCTCCCGACACACTTCTTCCGTAACGACAAGCATCCGAACCTCTTTCTATAATGCCAGACCGCGGGCGGTTACGGGCCACAGACATTCAACTTTTCCGTTGCGCACGCCGACATACCAGTCATAGACATTGCAGGTAGGATCGCAGTGACCGGGAATAAGTTTCAGCTTGTCATTGAGCTTCAAGACATTCGAGGGGTCTGAAATAACGCCATGCTCGTCGGAGCATTTAATATATTCCACGTCAGTTCGGCCGAAGATCACCGGCAAGCCGGAATCAACGCTTTGCGCTTTCAGCCCGGCGTCACAAATCGCGACCTCTTCTTTTGTCTTGGACATGATGGATGTCCAGATAAACAGGCTGTTCTGGAATTCTGAAATGAAGTTCCCGTTTTCATCTTTTACGCGCTGATAATCGGCATCCATGAAAACGTATGACCCGCATTGCATTTCATTATAGATGCCGGAGCTGCCTTCAAAGTAATAGGACCCCGATCCGGCGCCCCCAACGATGTCGCATTCAAGCCCCTCTTTTTTCAGCATCTCGATCGTATCTGCAACCTGGGTAATCGCCGTGTCAATCTTGGCTTTGCGTTCGCCAAAATCCTGCATATGTTGAGCCGCCCCCTGATAGGCTTGCAGGCCGGCAAATTTCAAGCCGTCGCTGGCGGCGATTTTTGTTGCGAGCGCGACAACGGGCTCTCCCCATTGCACACCGCAACGACCCGCGCCACAGTCAATCTCGACAAGGCATTCCAACGTCGTGCCGGCTTTGCTTGCCGCAGCCGAAAGGTCGTCGATATTGCCAAGATCGTCAACGCAGACAATAACTCTGGCCTGACCCGCCAAAAGGGCAAGCCGGTCAATTTTGCGCGGATCGACAACCTGGTTGGACACCAGAACATCCTGGACGCCCCCGGCGACAATCGCTTCTGCCTCGGATACCTTCTGGCAACAGACACCGCAGGCCCCGCCATGGGCCATTTGGTACAGCGCAATATCTGCTGATTTATGGGTTTTCGCATGGGCCCGCAGGCGGATATTCTGTGCCTCAATGAATTGACGCATATAGGCGACATTGCTTTCAAACGCATCGAGATCAACAATCAATGCTGGGGTCGATACCTCTTCCAGCGCCATGCCGACGGCGGCTGGCACATTGAAACCGACAACAGGATCGGTAATTTTCGTCATTGAGTTCATTCTTTCCTCCTGTAATTAGGACTTCATCCAGGGCAGATTTTTCAGATCCACATTTCCACCCGTCAAGATCACGCCCACACGTTTGCCCGCGAACTGATCCTTGTTCTTCAGGATAGTTGCAAGGGCGACCGCGCTGCTGGGCTCGATCACAATCTTCATGCGTTGCCACGCCAAATACATGGCATCGACTATTTCCGCTTCCGTCGCCAGAAGTATATCCGCCACATGCCGGGAGACAAAATGCCAGGTCAGGTCTTTCAGCGGGACTTTCAGACCATCGGCAATGGTGTCCGGCGCGTCATCGGCGATGATATGCCCGGATTTAAAGGATCGATAGGCATCATCGGCATTTTTAGGCTCCGCCGCAAAAATCTTTGTGTCCGGCGACAGGGTCGAGAGTGTCAGGCAAGAGCCGGAAATCATGCCGCCGCCGCCAATGGGCGCAACCACCGCCTCGAGATCCGCGACATCTTCCACCAGCTCCTTGGAGCAGGTGGCCTGCCCCGCAATAACCCGCGGATCGTTGTACGGATGCACGAAATCGGCGCCGGTTTTGGCCACAACCTCGGCGAACACCGCTTCCCGGGAGGAGGTGCTGGGCTCGCATTCCACCACCTGGCCCCCATATCCGCGGACCGCCGCTTTTTTGGCGTCCGGGGCGGTTCTTGGCATGACCACCGTAACCGGGATATTCCGCCGTCCGGCCGCATAGCTGAGCGACAGCCCGTGATTTCCCGAAGAATGCGTGGCAACACCCGCCGCCGCATCCGTGTCGCTGAGGCCGAATACCGCGTTGGCGGCGCCTCTGGCTTTAAACGCGCCGGCTTTTTGAAAGTTTTCGCATTTAAAAAACAGACTGGCACCCGTCATGTCATCGAAGAATTGCGAGGTCAGGACAGGTGTCCGGTGAATATGCGATGCGATGCGGTCATGCGCGGCAATGACATCGTCAAAACCCGGGACAGTCAGGGAAGTATGCTGTTTCATCTGTCCCTCACGCCGCATGTTGTTTCGACATATCAGTGGAATGCCGGTAATATTCCTGGGCCGCGGAAACCCCGGAGCCGAGCTCGATCGGGTAATTGAGGTCCTTCATGGCCATCTCGATCGTTGCAATGCCGGACAGACTCATGACATCGGTCAGCGACCCCAGATGCCCGATCCGGAAGGCCTTGCCGGCCATCTGCCCAAGCCCCACCCCGAAAGAGACACCGTAATTATCGAAGGCATGATTGGTCAGCACATCACTATCAAAGCCATCGGGCACATAGATCGCGCTGACCGTATCGGAATAAAGCTCTGGCGCGCGGGCGCACAGGTGCATGTTCCAGGCGCCCACCGCCCGCCGCACGCCTTCGGCAATACGTGTATGCCGGAGGAAGACATTATCGAGCCCTTCCTCAAACAGCATATGAAGGCTTTCGCGCATCCCATGGATAATCTGCAAGGGCGGTGTATAGGGATAGCCCCCGTTTGAATTGGCCTTTATCATGTCACGAAAGTCGAAAAAGCAGCGCGGACAAGTCGCTGTCTCGCAGGCTTTCATGGCTTTTTCACTGACACCGACGATGGCCATGCCCGTGATCAGCATAAAGCCTTTTTGCGAGCCGGAAACGGCAAGATCGACGCCCCATTCATCCATCCTGAAATCCATGGAGGCCAGGGAACTGACGCAATCCACATAGAGCAGGGCCGGATGCTGAACCGCGTCCATTGCACCGCGCACGGCGGCGATGTCGCTGACGACACCCGTCGCCGTTTCATTATGGGTCACCAGGACAGCCTTGATTTCATGGTTTTTATCGGCGGCAAGGCGGTCCGCATACAGATCCGCCGGCGCCCCCTCCCCCCAGTCGCAATCAATGATGTCCACATCGAGATTATGCCGCTGGCAAAGGTCAATCCAGCGATGGGAAAACATGCCATAGCGCGCCACCAGAACCTTGTCGCCGGGCGACAATGTATTGGTGATTGCCGCTTCCCAGCCACCGGTTCCACTGGCGGGGAACGTGATCACGGATCCGCTCTTCGTCTTGAACACCTTTTTCAGGTCGTCCAGCATGGGGATCAGCAACTCAACAAAATCCGGCGCACGGTGATCTGTTGTCTGCACATTCATGGCGCGTCGCAATCGATCCGGGATATTGGTTGGCCCGGGAATAAAAACAGGATTTTGGCAGCTCATTTTCTTTCCCCTTTCGTTGTCTGGCTTTAAGTATAACCCCGGTTATTATTTTTGCAATTTTTCTGAAATATTTTTCCATTTTAATACAATAATATATTAACTATTTGATTATATTCATGATATTATTTTTCAATTTTTTAGAATATTTTTTCTTTAAAAAATAATTTTTTGCCGATATGGTGAAAAAGGTGAGTTTGATAGCCCGGAAAGAGACCTCAATAATGCAGCAACCAACGCCGAAACGCTCTCGCGGCCGCCCCAGATCCAGCCCTTCAGAAGGACAAGGCGCCACCGTCAAGGCCCTGGATCGCGGATTGATCCTTTTAAACACCATGGAGCGCATGGGGAAAACAACCTTAACGGAACTGGCCCTGCAAATCGGCCTTCCGCCCTCCTCTGCCCACCGGTTATTGATCACCTTGCAAAAACACCGGTTCGTCGAGTTTGATCCCAATACACAGGAATGGATGATCGGTGTTGAGGCCTTTCGCATCGGCAACGCCTTTGTTCAGCAAACCAATCTGGTGGAAGCGGGCCGGGATGTCATGCGCCGCCTGATGGAGGAGACGGGAGAGACCGCAAATCTCGCCATTGCCGATGATGGCGAGGTTGTCTTTGTCAGCCAGGTGGAAACCCCTAACCCCATTCGCGCTTTTTTCAGCTCCGGCACCCGCGGCCCCATCCATGCGTCGGGGATCGGCAAGGCCTTGCTGGCGGAACTTCCGCGAAAAACTGTCGAGCTGATCCTGCAAAAAAGGGGATTGCAGCGATATACGGAAAAATCCCTGGCTTCCGCCGATGCGCTTTTTTCGGACCTTGAACAGATTGGCAAACGGGGCTGGTCCTTCGATGACGAGGAAAGATATTCGGGCATGAGATGTATTGCGGCGGCGATCCATAACTATCATGGCGAAGCAATTGCCGGTATTTCCATTTCAGGGCCCACCGCCCGCTTCCCCGATACCAGCATTGCGGAACTGGCGCCCAAGGTTAAACAGGCGGCAGCGGAAATAACGGCGCTTATCGGCGGAACAGCCCCCAAAGCCTAGAGAGCCAGATCAGTAATCCCGGTCTTTGGAAGGTTGAATGCCATATTTCTTCAAATAGCTCCTGCTCAGGGTTTCGACATTGGTAAAACCGCATTGGGTGCCAATATACCCGACCGATGCCGGGGAGTTTTTCAAGAGGGCCCGGGCATTTTCAAGCCGTAAATTTAAATAATACCGGGCCGGGGTCTCGCCAAAGAATTTCTGGAATTTCCGCCGCAACTGCCAGCCCTTGAGGTCCGTTTTCCGGGCCAGTTCCGCGATCGGCAAGGGGGCGTCCAATGTGTCCTGCATGATTTCAACGGCCAGTGCCAATCGCCGGTCGAGCCGGGCGACCGACCAGTCCTGTCCCAGTTCGATTTGCGCCAGCGATGTGGTCAGGGGGCGATAATTAAGCGCCTCGGCCACCGCTTTTGATAGCTTCTTGTCCTCGCAGTAGGCAATCAAGGCTAACGTCATGTCCAGCGTTGCCACGCCCCCCGCACTGGAACAGAAATTATCGGTAAAATCAAACAGCCGGTCGATAAAGATCTGCGCCGGATGCCGGTCGCGGATGGCTTTCAGGCTTTCGTGATGAACGGCGGCTTTGCGGTTTTTCAAAATCCCGGCTTCGGCCATCAACAAGGCCCCCGTGTCAACACAGCCGAGGAGAATATTGCGCGCCGCATGTTTACGAACAAATCCAATTGCCGGCCGGGTAACAGTCTTTTCCGGAAAATACGACGCCAGGATCAGCAGGATGTCCGGTAAATAGGCATGATCGAAGCCATGATCGGCGGAAATTTCAATGTTACTGGAAGAACGAACCGCCTCCCCTGTCTCGGTTATCAGGTGCCATTCGAAAACCGGAACGCGGCTCTCCCGGTTGGCAATGCGCAAGGGCTCGATGATCGATGACAGCGAGATCATCGGGAACCCGTCAAACAAAACGATGCCCACGGTTTTCATTTTCTCAAATTCTCCGTCACTTTTGATCAACAAATATCGTTTTTCAATCAACCTGCTTTTTCAATTTCACGGTATTCTTTTAAAAAGTCAAAGGGAGTCTTGCCATGAATTCCGCACCTCAATTTGCTGAGCAAACCGCGTCAAGGCTTGAAATACCGGATATGGGTATTTGGCCGGTCACGGCCCGGATACACGGCACCCGCCTTCTGGAGGGCGATATTGTCATCGACTGGGATGACGGGAAGAGCAGTCATTTTCTCGCTCTTTGGCTCCGGGAACAATGCCCCTGCACCATTTGCCACAGTGAAATCACCCGCGAAACCCTGATTGATATCACGGATATCCCCGTGGATATTTATGCGACGGACTGTCGGTTGGACGACACTGGATATCTTTTGGTGACCTGGTCGGATCAAGACCATGCCAGCCGCTATCATCCGGGCTGGCTGCGGGCGAATTGTTATGATGACTGGGCCCGCGCGGAACGCGGCGTTCAGCTGCCGACCTGGGACAGCCAGTTTTCCGTCCCGGAATTTGATGCCCTCGATGTCCTTCAGGAAGATGAAACCCTGTATGACTGGCTGGTGGCACTGGATACATACGGATTGACCCGGCTTCGGAATGTACCGCTGGAGCGGGGCAGTGTGGCACATCTGGCCGCCCGCATCGGGACGATCCGCAGTTCAAATTTCGGCACGGTATTCGAGGTTGTCTCAAAACCCGATGCGGATTCCAACGCCTACCTCTCCGTTGAATTACCGCTGCATATGGATTTGCCAACCCGCGAAACGCCTCCCGGCTTGCAGTTTCTGCATTGCATCGAAAATGGTGCGGACGGCGGCGAAAGCCGCTTTGCTGATGCCTTTCATGCGGCGAAAATCCTGAAAGAAGAGGCCCCGGAGGTCTATCGGCTGGTGACAACCGTCGATTACTGTTTCCAGAATCGCGCCATGGATTGTGACTACCGGGCCCGCGGACCGCTTATCGAGCTTGATTCCAATGGCAACCCCCTCTCTTCGCGGATAAATACCTTTCTGACGGCACCCTTCACCCATCTCCCTCGCGAGGACGTAAAAGCGGCGCTTGAGGCGAAACATTATCTGATGCGGCTTTTAAACGAGGACCGCATGCGGGTTCAGTTTAAAATGGCACCGGGCGACATGGTCGCGTTCGATAATCGCCGTGCGCTGCACGCGCGGACAGAATTTTTCCCCAATACCGGCCACCGCTATCTGGAAGGATGCTATCTGGACCGGGATGAACTGGGCTCCCGCCTCAGGATGCTGGAACGGGCGAAGCTTGGCGCGGGACAGGTTACCCGGTAAGGGCGCGAATACCGCTCCCGGTGAAATCCGGCACCTGCAGGTTCTGATGAGCCGTCCAAATCTGCGATAAAGAGGCGGCAAGCCCGGCACTGAAGTCGCTGCCCCTTCCGGCTTTTGTATCCACATGCATCAGCATCTGCTCGGTGGTGGCCAGCACCTCTTCATTTCTGTCCAGGGTCATGACATGTAAAAGTCTGACCCGCTTGCTATCCAGACCTAAAAGCTGCGTTGTCACGGAAACCCGCTCCCCTTGCGCCACCTCCTTCAGGTGACGCAGATGGGTTTCAAGCGTGTAAACCGATTGTCCCGTCGCGAGATAGGCCGCATCCATCCCGATATATGTCAGGAGCGCATCCGTGGTTTCCCCAAATAATTGCAGATACCGATGCTCGGTCATATGGCCATTATAATCAATCCAGTCTGATTTTATGTTGGTCTGGAACAGCGGCAACGGTTTTCGAAGATCCAGCTCGGATGCCGGTTTGGCGGCTTTGAGCATGGCTTCATAGTCGCCCAGAACCTGCCCCGCGCCCCAGTCCATTTTCTGCAGGACCTTGAGAATACCCACCAGCCCGGTATCGCGAATTTGTTCCAGCTCCTTGATCGACAGCTCACCGGCCTGGTCATCGGATTGCCGGGCAATCAGCTTGATAAAATCCCCATCCAGCTCCGGCACCTCCATCAATTTTGTCCAGGGCCATTTCAACGACGGACCGAACTGGGAAAGGAAATGCTGCATGCCCGCCTCACCGCCGGCGATGCGATACACCTGAAAGGTGCCCATCATGGCCCAGCGCAGTCCCGCCCCATAGCGAATGGCATCATCGATTTCCTCAACGGTAGCAATGCCGTCTTTGACCAGCCACAAGGCTTCACGCCAATAGGCCTCCAACAGGCGGTCGGCGATAAAGGCGTCGATTTCCTTAGCCAGCACCAAGGGCTTCATCCCAAGGCTCTGGTATATTTCCGCGGCCCGCGACTTGCTGTCTGCCGAGGTCTGCTCACCCCCGCAAATTTCCACCAGCGGCAGCAGGTACACCGGGTTAAACGGATGGCCGACCATAAAGCGATCGGGGTGGCTAAGGCCCTTCTGTAGCTCCGTTGGCCGCAACCCGGAGGTGGAGGAACAGATCAAAGTTTGATGCGGGGCGAAACGGTCAATCTCCGCCAGGATCGATCGTTTGAGGCTCAGGTTTTCAGGGGCGCTTTCCTGGATAAAATCGGCACCCCGAACGGCACTTTCAATATCCGCGGCAAGGCTCAGGTTTCCCGTCAACGGCCGGTTGACACCCAGCAGCTCGTCATAGGCCCGCTCGGCATTTTCAATCAGTCCCGTGACCTTGGCAAGGGCGTCGGGTGCCGGGTCGTATAGGGCCACATCGATCCCGTTGAGCAAAAACCGCGCGACCCATCCGCCGCCGATAACGCCGCCGCCAATAATCGCGACTTTTGATAGGCTCTGCATGTATTTGGCTCCCCTAGCGCTTGGTCAGTTGCAATTTTTTGCGAACCTCTTCGGGGCCCAGAATACGGGCGCCCATGGCTGTCAGGATTTGATGGGCGCGGGCGACCAGATCTCCGTTGCTGGCCAGTTCGCCTTTACCCAGATATAGATTATCTTCCAGCCCGACCCGGACATTGCCGCCTGCCAGTGCCGCCATGGCCACATAGGGCAATTGCATGCGTCCGATGGAAAAGGCGGAATAGGTCCAGCTGTCGGGAATATTGCGGGTCATGGCCAAAAGGCTTAACGGATCATTGGGTGCTCCGTACGGAATTCCCATGCAAAGCTGGACCATGACCGGATCCTCGATCAGGCCTTCCGTCACAAGCTGTTTGGCCATGACCAGATGCCCGGTGTCAAAAATCTCGATTTCCGGACGCACACCGAGGGCCGTCATCTGCCGCGCCATTTCCCGTAAAATTCCCGGCGTGTTTGTCATCACATAGTCGCCTTCGGAAAAATTCATGGTCCCGCAATCCAGCGTACAGATTTCCGGCAGCAAATCGCGCACATGCTCCATCCGCTCTGTGGCACCGACCATATCCGTGCCGACCGGGTTGAGCGGTAATGGATTTTCCACGCCGCCGAAGATCACATCGCCGCCCATACCGGCGGTCAGGTTTATGATGATGTCCGTGTCGTGATTGCGAATGCGGTCAACCACCTGCTTATATAACTCAGGATCCCGGGACGCGGCACCGGTGTTTGGGTCCCTCACATGGATATGGGCAATGGCCGCCCCTTCTTTCGCGGCTTCAATCGCGGCGTCGGCAATTTCTTGCGGGGTCACCGGCACTTTATCACTTTTCCCCGCACTATCGCCGGACCCGGTCACGGCGCAGGTTATAAAAACATCCCAGTTCATTGGCTTGCCTCCGAAGTATTTGAACTTTCAGTATAGCCCGGACGGAAAAATTGAACTTGTCCTGAAAAAGCGGTTTCTTGATCCAAAAAGACAAAATACGAATGTCCTCCCTGTGGGAGGCGACGACGCCCCTCCGCCCGGATACATGAATGAAATTGATATAAAAAGGCCAACCCATGAAAATTTATAATGTGTTGATGGCGCATACATCTGGTTAGCCCCGGAAGAGGGCCGGCAGAAAATACGGTTGCCACCAAGCCCAAACTCTATACTGTATTAGGCATGGCTTCAGATCATTCAATCTTTGATGAAATGTTTGGCACCGACAATCAGGTTCGCGAACCCTATGATGAATATCAAGGGTGGATCGAACAGGAAGATGCAGCACGGTTGCGCAAGAAATCGCTGGAATCAGAAGCTTTTTTCCGGCGCACCGGTATCACCTTCAATGTCTATGGCCGTGAGGAGGCAGCCGAACGGCTGATCCCCTTTGATATTATTCCCAGAATAATCAACGCCCGGGAATGGGCGCGCCTGTCCCGCGGGATCGAACAAAGGGTGCAGGCGATCAATGCGTTTTTGCATGATATCTACCACCGCCAGGAAATTCTGCGATCCGGCCGGGTCCCGGCGGAATTGATCCGCAATAACGAGGCGTTCTTGCCGCAGATGATCGGGGTGTCGCCGCCGGGCAATGTTTTTACCCATATTGTCGGCACCGATATTGTCCGCACAGGAGAGAATGATTTCTATGTTCTCGAAGATAACGCCCGGACCCCGTCGGGCGTTTCCTATATGCTGGAAAACCGCGAAACCATGCTGCATATGTTTCCCGAGCTTTTTGCCCAGATCAAGATCAAGGGGGTCAGCGATTATCCGAAAAACCTGCGCCGCTCCCTGACCGCCTGCGTGCCGCCCGCCTGTTCCGGCGCGCCGGTCCTCGCGGTGCTGACGCCCGGCATTCATAACTCCGCCTATTTCGAGCATTCCTTTCTTGCTGACCAAATGGGCGCCGAGCTGGTGGAAGGCCATGACCTGCGCGTCGTCGATGGCCGCATCGCCATGCGGACAACCCGCGGCTACGCCCCCATTGATGTTCTGTATCGCCGGGTCGATGATGAGTATCTGGACCCGATGAATTTCAATCCGGCATCGCAGCTGGGGGTGCCGGGGATCATGGATGTCTATCGCGCCGGCGGCATTACAATCGCCAATGCGCCGGGCACCGGCATCGCCGACGACAAGGCGATTTACTCCTATATTCCGGAAATCGTCGAGTTTTATACCGGTGAAAAAGCGATCCTTAAAAATGTGCCGACCTGGCGCTGCGCCGAGGCCGAGGCCCTGTCCTATGTCCTCGATAATCTGGAAGAGCTGGTGGTCAAGGAAGTCCATGGCTCGGGCGGCTATGGCATGCTGGTCGGCCCGGCCGCAAGCAAGCGGGAACTGGCGGCTTTTACGAAAAAGCTGAAAACAAATCCCGGCAATTACATTGCGCAGCCAACCTTGTCTTTATCAACGGTTCCGATCCTGACCAAGAAGGGCCTGGCGCCGCGCCATGTGGATCTGCGCCCCTTTGTCATGGTCTCTCCGCAGCGGATAGATATTACCCCCGGCGGGTTGACCCGGGTTGCCTTGAAAGAAGGATCCCTGGTGGTTAACTCCAGTCAGGGCGGCGGGACCAAGGACACCTGGGTTTTGGAGGAATAACGACGGTATGCTGGGTAAAACTGCAGGCGGTGTTTTTTGGATGTTCCGATATCTCGAACGGAGCGAAAACACATCCCGTTTGATCGATGCCGGATTTCGCATCGCCCTGACCCGATCCAGCGCCGCCGAGAGTGAATGGGAATCCGTCGTCTCGACGGCGGGTTCCAAGCAATTATATCTGGAAAAATATGACCAGTTTAAAGCGCAGCAGGTACTGGATTTCCTGCTGCGCGATCGCAGCAACCCGTCCAGCGTGATGTCGGTCATTGAAGAGGCCCGCAACAACGCGCGACTGGTACGCACTGCCCTTACCCGGGAAGTCTGGGAAGCGACAAACGAATGCTGGATGACCTTGAAGGCACTGCTGGCACCGCCGATCAACACCCGGGAACTCCCGGATATCCTGGGAACGGTACGGCAGCAAAGCGCCCTGGTGCGCGGCGCCCTGCATGGCACCATGCTGCGCAACGACATATATGACTTCGCCCGTCTCGGGACTTTTCTGGAACGGGCGGACAATACGGCCCGGATACTGGATGTAAAATATTACGTCCTGCTGCCCTCCGCCGCCTTTGTCGGATCGTCCATCGATAATGTTCAGTGGGAAACCATTTTGCGCTCGGCTTCCGCACAGCGGGCGTTCCGCTGGATGCATCAAGGCGAGATCAAGCCCAAGGGCATTGCCGAATTTATGATACTGGATCGGTCCTTGCCCCGATCACTTGGGTTTTGTTATGCCAAGGTCACGGACAATCTCGAGTATTTACAGGAAGATTACGGTGTCCGGCACGCCTGTCACGATCAGGCCGATGCCATCATGGACCGGCTTCGCAATTGCACGATTGAATCCATATTCGAGATGGGCCTGCATGAGTTTATAACCGACTTCATTCGGGACAATATTGCACTGGCGGCGCAGATCGAAGAAGACTACCGCTTCACAGGATGAGAGAGCCCATGCGTTTGAAAATATCCCACTGCACCCGGTATCAATATGACACACCGTTGCAATATGGGTTGCAGCAGGTTCGGCTCACGCCAAAAACCCGGGCGGGACAATCCATTCACGCTTGGGAAACGATTATCGAGGGCGGCAGGAAAGAAGTGGAATTCGAGGACCAGCATAACAATCATGTGCTTCTGGTCAGTGTCGATCCGGACTGCACGGAAATTTCCATTCGCTGTGAGGGGGACGTTGAAACCACCAATGCCGACGGCATTATCGGCAAGCATGGCGGCTACGCCCCGTTATGGTTTTTCAATCGCACAACATCATTGACGGAAGCGGGCAAAAATATCAAAGCCCTGGTCAAGCAGCTGGGAGCCGATTTTGAGAGCGATGTCGCCCGGCTGCATTCACTGTCCAGCCTGATTTCAGCCCAGGTTTCCTATGAAACCGGGCTGACGCATTCTCAAACCACGGCAGAGGATGCCCTGATGGCTGGTCATGGCGTCTGTCAGGATCATTCCCATATTTTTCTGTCGGCGGCCCGGTTGATGGGATTCCCCGCCCGCTATGTCAGCGGCTATCTGATGATGGATGACCGGATTGACCAGGATGCAACCCATGCCTGGGCGGAAGCGCATATTTCCGGTATCGGCTGGATCGGTTTTGATGTATCAAACTGTATCTCGCCGGACGAACGCTATATCAGGGTTGCAACCGGACTGGATTACAAGGAAGCCGCACCGATTTCCGGGATGCGGATGGGCAGCAGCGAAGAAACCATGAGTGTGTCACTGCAAGTACAACAATAAGGCTGGCAAGAAAGAATACCCAAAATCCATGACCTATTGTATCGGATTGCTCCTGAAAAAGGGGCTCGTCTTTATGTCAGATACCCGCACCAATGCCGGCATCGACAATATATCGACATTCAAGAAAATGCATAGCTGGTCCAAACCCGGCGATCGGGTCATTACCATGATGACTGCCGGTAATCTGGCCACCACCCAGGCAATTGTCAGTATCCTTGACGAGCGGACCAAGGCCCCGTCCGAGCGCAACCCCTCGATTTTCGAGGCGCCCTCCATGTTTCAGGTGGCCCGGCTGGTTGGCGAAACCATAAGAGAAGAAATCCAGACCAATGCGGGCGTCGGGGAGACGGCCGATTCCGCCTTTAACGCCACCATCATTCTGGGGGGACAGATCAAGGGGGCCCCGCCCCGCCTGTTTATGATTTACCCGGAAGGCAATTTCGTCGAAGCCTCCGATGAGACGCCTTTTTTCCAGATCGGTGAAACCAAATATGGCCGGCCTATCCTGGTTCGGGTATTCGATAGCGAGATGAGTTTCGAAGATGCCACCAAATTGATGCTGGTATCGTTTGATTCCACCCTGAAAGCCAATATGTCTGTCGGGCTGCCGCTGGATTTACAGGTATATCAGACCGATGATCTTGAGATCCTGCAGAGCCATCGGATCGATGCCGATGACGACTATTACAACCTGATTTCCACAGGCTGGGGAGATGCCTTGAAACAGGCATTCCTGTCGCTGCCCGAATTTACCTTTGAGAGCGGCGCAAAAGAGTAGCCGGCCTTGCACGTGACCGGCCGGAATGAAGAAACTGTCCGCCACCTTAATCGTCATCTGTATATTCGAGAATATCCCCGGGCTGACATTGCAAATGCCGGCAAATTGCTTCCAGCGTACTAACCCTGATGGCTTTTGCCTTTCCGCGTTTTAGAATTGATAGATTCTGTTCGGTAATACCAACCAGCCTGGCCAGTTCATTTGACTTCATTTGTCTTTTTATCAGCATAAGGTCGAGATTGATTTTTATTGCCATTATGCGCTCGATTATATGGTCATTTCGTTTTCTTCCGCCAAGGCCCGGCCCTCGTCCATTACCCATGCGATGACATAGACAAAAGCAGCGACAAGTATCACTGTTACTTCATCTGAGCCAAAGCCAATACTTAAAACTTTTTCTCCGGGAGGGTTTTCCAAAGAGAAAAGAACACTTTTTACGGATTCATAGGCGATCGATACGAGCACCCAAAAAACGAGCAGCTTTGCGGTTTTCTTGAACAGGGCCACATGCTCAAGCGAAAAAACGATCCCTTTTTTATATAGCTGGAAAATTTTCCTCAAACTCAGAAGGACGAAAACCAGAACCGTCAACGGAAATATGCTCGAAAGATATCCCGCCGCCAGTATTTCTGTTGGAAGGGTTCGGGGCTCAATCGGCGTCGCGCCTGTGGTGATGGCGTCTAACGGAAAATCCGTATTGTTTATGAGAAACCAAAATGACAGGTAGTAAACAGGGATAATCACAATGCAAAGGGATAGAATCCAGTAAATCCAGTTACTCAATGTTTTTATTTTCGAAAAATTCTGCATTACGACACCTCTCCTATGTCTGGCTTGCCTCGGTACATAGGATATTTTTTATCGTTATGCAATAAATTATTATCGTTTTACGATAATAAAATAAGGATAATTACCTGAATATCGACGATGGCCCCCGATTTACAGGTTTATCAGACTGCCAGTTTTTGATATTCTGCACCGTCATCGGATCGCAGATCGCTGCCGATGGCTTTTTTTGCAACCTGATTTTCATGGGGCGCGGACAGGTTTTGAAACCAGCCTTTTCTCACAGCCCGTAGTGACCTTCGAGAAAGGGGATGCTGGGGAATTGGCGCAGTCTATTTTGCCCCGGCCATGAGGCGACCATGAGGACCAATGACAATATTTATTGAAGGTGCCAGCGTTATCACCATTGCCGTTACGGTCTGGTTTTTGGGCACCGCCGTCAATCGGCATGTTCCCCTGCTTTCGCGCTATAATATTCCCGTTTCGGTTACCGGTGGCTTGCTCTGCAGTGCTCTGACAGCACTTCTTTTCTATGCCGCCGGTGTGACCGTGGAATTTGATCTGGCCTTACGAGACCTGTTGTTGCTTGTGTTCTTCTCCACCATCGGGCTGTCAGCAAAATTCAGGACATTGATCTCTGGCGGCAAACCGCTGCTGCTCCTTGTCATTGCGGCTTTCGGCCTTCTCATCTTGCAGAACTCGACCGGTGTCATGATGGCGTATGTCTTCGGGGCACCTCCCGCTTACGGGCTGTTTGCCGGCAGCATTTCCCTGGCCGGGGGATATGGCACGGCAATTGCCTGGGGACAATCAAGCCTGACAGAGGGAATGCAGGGGGCTCAGGAACTGGGTATTGCCTTCGCCACTTTCGGATTGATCGCCGGTGGCATTATGGGGGGACCGATTGCCGAATGGCTTATTCGCCGCCATAATCTGCAAGGAACGGGGGAAACTGCTGAAGGACAGGATGCAGACAGGAAACAGCCAATTGCCGGCACCGCGCAGGCTTCCCCGTCAATCTCCTCCACCCTCGGCATGGCCATGGCAATCGCCATCTGTGTTCAAGCGGGAGATCTGGTGAATATTTTCCTGTCCGAAAAAGGACTGGAGCTTCCCGGTTTTCTAACAGCAATGGCCGTTGGGATCGTCATCACGAATTCGACCGATGCCCTGAACATTCGTCTGAATCCGGTGGCCCGGCAGAAAACAGAGGAAATCAGCCTGCAGCTGTTTCTTTCCATGAGCCTGATGAGCATGCAGCTATGGATTTTGGCTGGTGCCTTCAGCACCATTCTGATTGTGATATTCGCGCAAATGGCGGTGATCAGCCTGTTCACGGTCCTGATCGTCTTCCGGCTCGCCGGCAAAGACTATGATGCCAGCGTCATGGCAGCGGGGTTTGCCGGCCTTGGCATGGGCGCAACCCCGGTGGGCATCGCCAACATGAACGCGGTGACCAGCAAATATGGCCCGTCCACCAAGGCTTTCCTGATCATTCCGCTGGTCGGGGCGTTCTTCCTGGATATCGCCAATGCCTTTGTCATCAAGACATTTCTCAGCTTTCCCTTTATGCAATAGGCTCAGTTGAGGGCGTCATAGTCGCCGGCGACATACCGGTCGCGCAGGACGAATTTCTGGATCTTGCCCGACCCGGTGAGCGGGAACTCCTTGACGAAACACCATGTTGCCGGCGTTTTTTGCGGCGACATATGCTCCCGGCAATGGCGGCGCAAGTCCAGATGATCCGCCTCAGCCCCCGGCTCGGGCCGCACGAAACAGGCAACAATTTCGCCCCATTTGGGATCGGGGATACCAACAATGGCGACTTCCGCCACCGACGGGTGTTCCAGCAGGATATTTTCTATTTCCGCCGGGAACAGGTTCTCGCCGCCGCGAATGATCATTTCCTTGACGCGCCCCGTGATACGAAGATATCCGCGGCTGTCCATGGCCCCCAGGTCTCCCGTATGCAGCCAGCCCTCGGCATCGATAGTTTCTGATGTCGCGGCTTCATTGGCGTGATACCCGATCATCGTGCAATAGCCGCGCACACAAATTTCCCCGACGGTATCAATTGCGACGACGGAGTTATCATCCACACTGCGGATTGACGTTTCCGTTTGCGGCATGGGCTGGCCAACGGTGGTGCAGATATCCTCAATCGTGTCATTATGGTGATGCTGACTGATAAGCGGATAGGTTTCCGTCTGCCCATACACCGTCTCGAACTCGCAGCCGAAAGCGTCGCAAACATTGCGGACAAGCTCCGGCGCCACCATGGATCCGCCGGAAATGGCCATGGTCAGGGACGACATATCCCGTTTATGGCTCTGCAACGCTTCCAGCATGCCGACCAGCATCGTCGGCACCCCAAGCAGGGCGGTGATCTTTTCCTGTTCGATAAGATCCAGAACCGCGATCGGGTCAAAAACCTTGACGATCAGCATGCGACACCCCGCCTGGACGGCACCAAGGGTTATCACGGCGCAGCCGCTGGTATGAAACATCGGCATGAAGTTCAGCCAGCTCGCTTGCTGGTCCGTGCGGGTCCGAAGGTTGAAATAGCGGGCATTATTTGTCAGCCCCCGGTGGGACAGCACCGCGCCCTTGGGAAAGCCCGTGGTGCCGGAGGTATATTGAATTTGGGCGGCATCGCTTGGTTTGACGTCGGGCAAGGGAACCGCCTCTGCGGCCATGTGAAACAGCGCCGCCGGGTCCTCCATATCGACCATTTCGCGTATGTCAGGAAGGTTCTCTGTTGCCTGCAGCGCGATATCCGCCATGGGATTGCCGCGATAACTCTTGACGGAGAACAGCGCGACGGAAGCCGATTGCCTGAGCACATATTCCAGTTCTTTGGCCTGATAGGCCGGGTTCGCCGTCACCAGAACAAGCCCTGCCAGGGCGCAGGCATATTCCATCACGACCCATTCGGGGATATTTGGTGCCCAAACCGTTATATGCTCGCCGGGCTTGAACCGGGTGGCAAGTGCCTGGGCGAGACGCTCACTTTCCGCCAGCAATTCCCGGTATGTCCACCGCCGGGCTGTCTGCCCCTCCATATTAACTTCAACCAATGCTTCCGCCTCTGGCGTCCGACTTGCCGTCTCACGCAACACGCCGCCAACGGTTGTTTCCAGAACAACAGCATCTTCCTGAGCTGGAATATAGGATTGAGACAATTGAAATTCATACATCTGGTAACTCCCGATATTTTACTTCTTGTTTGTTACGGGGATTGTCGCCGGTGAGTTTGCAGAAGGCAATATCTGATTGGTCGAAAACTGGCAAAATTGCCCGGCGTGACGAGAATATTAATTCCGCCCATCCAAATACATTAGATTTCTATTATGCTATGTGTAGGGACTGAAAGCTTGAAAAGCTCCGCACATCGTTTTGGAGGTCGTAATGTTCGAAAATTTGGAATTCACGGAAATATTGAAACTTGGCTTCGTCGGCATCGCTTTTTTACTGGCTGTCCTTGCTTTCCTGCTTTTACGAACCGAACAAGGCAAAGACAGCCCACGCCCGCGAATGATCACGTCAATTTATGTATTTATGGCGTTTTCACTGATATTGGCAGGCGCTGCACTGTTTCTTGAGGCTCGAAAAACAGATACCAGCGACGGGGAAATTATTACGGCATACAAAAGCAAGCTCAGCAAAATAAGCGGCCTGATCGACGCAAAACTGATGCATTTCCTGAGCAATGACTCTCAGGACGAATTTGCAAAGGAATTCGCAACTAACTGGAAAAATGAGATGCAAGATGCAAAAAACAAAGGGCTGATAGATTGAGGCCCTCGGACGGTATTTCCATAGATCTGAAAATACTGCAAGTAGATCGATGGACCCTCACATGTAGTCAATCGGATTCACCTTACCCTAATATATTTTCTCTTTAATATCGACTTTATAACTACAAATATTAAAACATGAACTCAATATTACAAATATAGAAATATTAATATTTAAATTGTAGTATTTACTATCTCTATTATTTAATTATGTCAATTTATTGTCACAATAATGTTAAATATTTGAATCTTTTAGTTAGCTTATTTTCGCCACACAAATATCAATATTGAAAAATATGGTCGCATTATTTGAAGCTAACTTCTAAAGGGATATGCGATCATGAACGGTACATTTAGTGATTTTCTCTCGTCTTTACTCGCCTTCGAATCCGGGTGGGACCGGGAACGATTTGACAGTGGCAACATCCAGAGTTTTCAACTGGATCAGTGGGCCGGCGGAACAGTCGATAGCTTCTTTCCCAATTATGACAGCTGGTCAGATCTTACCAACGATGAATGGACCATGATGGCCTATCGCTCCACCAACAGTCTTGGCTTTGTCGGCTTTCAGTTTGGCGAGGCGCTCTTGATTGACCTTGGGTATTACGATGACGATTTTTTCTATGGTTCTGGTGCCAGTTCGAACACCTGGGACGGCGTCTGGACCGGTAAGAACGGCGCCAATTCGTTAGAAGATTTTATGACGCAGGACGTTCAGGATATTGCCATCCAGGATGCGTTTGGCCATAACCTGGGCATTATCCAAGAGGGCCTGGCCGCACAGGGTCAAACACTGGAACAGTTTATCGGGCAAACGGGAAGCTATATCCAAAATGGCCAGGAAGTCAGCGTCGAACTATCCATGACCGGCATCCTGGCCGCTGCCCATTTGCGGGGCGCATATGGCCTTCTGGACCTTCTTCAGGGCGGCGCTGTGAGCTCGGATGAATATGGCACCTCAATCTTGCAATATATTGAGCAATTTGGCGGCTATGAATCGCCTTCGGTCAGCGAGCTTATCGCAAATTTTGAAGCGGGAAAAACGGGAGACGAAGGGTTAGGCGTACCCGACGGGTCTACGGGCTCACCCGGGGGGCCTTCCAACGGTGACGCCAATACGTCTGCTGAGGACGCTGACATTTCCATAGACTGGGCCTATGGCACCCATTCTGTGTTCGAGAATTTCAATCCGGCAACTGACACTATTTTCGTTGCCTGGTTTACAGCCGCGCATATAGAAATTGCCGAAGCGAATGGAAATGTTGTCATTTCAATTCCCTCGAATAACCAAACAGTCACCCTTGCCAACATTGCAATTGCAGATCTTGGTGCAAGTAATTTCACTTTTCTGGACCCCACAGCCGCTGAAAAAATTCTGGCCTCTGTCGGCAATGGAAGTGACGAGGCAACCAATCCCGACGAAACTGAAGAGCCGGATACGCCCGAGGACAGTAATGAACACGAGCATCCGATGCCGGATACCGCTGTCATGCATCAAATAACCCTGACCTCTCCTTCCAGGACGATAGATGACTTCGATCCAGCCCGGGATATGTTTCATATTGAAGCGGGAATCACGGATGAATTGCTTGAAATCAAAGAGGTCAGTACTGCAAATGGCTCAAATGTTGTTCTGACTGTTTATGGACCTAATAATATCGTTTCCAGCGTGACCGTGGCCGAGAATATTTCCATAGCAGACCTGTCATTAGCCAATTTTGCCATTTCTGATTCAAGTGCGCTGAATGAAGTTGCCACGGTTTTGGGACAAGCCGTCAGCACGCCAATTGACGGAGAAGCATTTGATATCACCTATGACAGTGATGGCAGTAATCCCGCATCTCATACCGGCGACACGGAAAGTGGTGGCATAAGATATAAAGCAGACTTCAATGCGGATGATATCCTGAATTTTGATGTTGAGATTGATCAGGTAGATTTTAGAGACATTTCTGTCCATGGCATGATCACCAACAAGAGCCCAAGCGGAGAGCTGATCATTGACAATCCCTGGGGTCCGGATATGCAGATTTTGCAAGGGGTTCAATTCAGCGATCTCACAACGGAAAATTTCGGCATCGTTGGCAATGAACATCTGCGCCAGGATATCGGCGGTGTGCTGTCATGGGAATTGGGTGTTGGTCCGCGCAATTCAGACACTGTCTATATCCGGTCACATGAATATGGTGTACACGAGCAAGTCGACGGTTTTGATCCATCAACCATGAAAATAAGCTTCCTGTATTTTGGAACCCGAGAGCGGCTTTCGGTTGAAGACACCGACGACGGGATGGTCATAAGCACGCTACCCTCCGGCCAGAGCATGACATTCACGGGCGTTGAACTTGCAGACCTGCAGCCCGGGACCCTGGAATTTCATCACGATCAGGTCATGGAAGATCGCCTTGAAGAACCCTTTGGATTCAGCCAGAATGACGTTGCATTAGTTTCGCGCGAGCTTTTACTGACACCTGAAGCCCCTGAAGGCGCCTCGACAGATGGGTTCCAGGTCCGAGAGGGTGTTTTAACAACGGAAAATGAAGACAACGGCTCACCAGATCCGGAAGACACCAACACCGACCCCGACCCCGATCCTGTTCCAAATCCCGATCCTGGAGCTTCCGATGGGGATGGTAATTCTGCTGAACCGGGCAACGGCGGGGAAATCCATCATCTGACCTGGAAATGGAGCGCTATCGATGTGCTTGCTGACTTTGATGCATCAGAAGATACCCTGGATTTCGGCTCTCTTTCTGCCAATGATGTCTCTATTTCACAAGCCGATAACGACTTACTGATCGAGATCGTCAATAATGGCGGCCACACCTATGTCCTTGAGAATACACAAGTCGACGATTTATCTGCCGATAACTTCACGGCAGGAAACTGGAATGGCGTTCTGGAAGATGAGGATGGCGTCTATGCCCAATTGATTGGCTTGGGCGCATCGCAGGACGGTTTTAGCTAACGAAAGGCAGCGTTCTATTCCCGCCAGACATAGGTCATATGAATTTATGAAGCTTGGTTGCGGGGGTAGGATTTGAACCTACGACCTTCAGGTTATGAGCCTGACGAGCTACCGGGCTGCTCCACCCCGCGTTGGGTGTTTATGTTTTGGTCCGGGGATTGTGTATTCCGGATCCGGTACGGGTTGTGTGCCCGGTTTGTTTGTGGGCTTCTGGCTTTCGCCGACGGCCTGGGCTGCTCCACCCCGCGCTAAAGCTTTGCTTTATTGCAGCCGGCCCGGGTTTTGCTTTAGCAAAGCCAAGCCGGTCGCGTTGTTTATTTCGTCTCACCGGCCCGGGTTTTGCTTTAGCAAATTGGGGTCGGTTGCGATTATGTTTTTTTCTGTTTTCCCGTTCTGTGGGTGACAGAATGTTAAAAGCACCCGAAGAGGGTGCTTTTAATTGAGATTGTGATGAGGGGTATCTGTTTTTTGCAGGCCTGGCAACGACCTACTCTTCCGTGCCTTAAGACAAAGTACCATCGGCGCTGGGAGTTTTCACGACCGAGTTCGGAATGGGATCGGGTGCAGGCCTCCCGCCATAGCCACCAGGCCGGCAAAAAGCAGATATGAATACATTCTATATTTGGGGTGTGTGTTTTTTGTGATTTAGCTGGTTTCCGATCAGGACGCGACCGCGTCCCGGGCGGATGCCCGAAAGCCTGAGCAGGCGGATGCCTGCGCCGGCGATTGAGGCCAACTACAATTTATCTAATCTGACTACTGTGCATGTCAAAAGTGAAGCACTGAGATCAAACTCTATCGAGTGATTAGTACTGGTCAGCTCCAAGTGTTACCACTCTTCCACCTCCAGCCTATCAACGTGGTGGTCTTCCACGGCTCTCAAGGGATATCTGGTTTCGAGGGGGGCTTCCCGCTTAGATGCTTTCAGCGGTTATCCCTTCCGTACTTAGCTACCCTGCAGTGCCACGGGCGTGACAACAGGTCCACCAGAGGTACGTCCACCCCGGTCCTCTCGTACTAGGGGCAGCTCCTCTCAAATATCCTACACCCACGGCAGATAGGGACCGAACTGTCTCACGACGTTCTAAACCCAGCTCACGTACCTCTTTAATTGGCGAACAGCCAAACCCTTGGGACCTGCTCCAGCCCCAGGATGAGATGAGCCGACATCGAGGTGCCAAACAATGCCGTCGATATGGACTCTTGGGCATTATCAGCCTGTTATCCCCGGCGTACCTTTTATCCGTTGAGCGATGGCCCTTCCACACGGGACCACCGGATCACTATGACCGACTTTCGTCTCTGCTCGACTTGTCAGTCTCGCAGTCAGGCTGGCTTATGCCATTGCACTCAACAACTGATTTCCGACCAGTTTGAGCCAACCTTCGCGCGCCTCCGTTACGATTTAGGAGGCGACCGCCCCAGTCAAACTACCCACCATGCAGGGTCCCGGAACCGGATAACGGTTCGCGGTTAGATATCAAAAGTCAAAAGGGTGGTATTTCAAAGGTGCCTCCACAATAACTGGCGTCACTGCTTCAAAGGCTCCCACCTATTCTACACATTCAAATCCTGATACCACTGCAAAGCTATAGTAAAGGTGCACGGGGTCTTTCCGTCTAACCGCGGGTACTCCGCATCTTCACGGAGAGTTCAATTTCGCTGAGCCTATGTTGGAGACAGCGGGGAAGTCGTTACGCCATTCGTGCAGGTCGGAACTTACCCGACAAGGAATTTCGCTACCTTAGGACCGTTATAGTTACGGCCGCCGTTTACTGGGGCTTCGATTCGCAGCTCTCACCGCTCCTCTTAACCTTCCAGCACCGGGCAGGCGTCAGACCCTATACGTCGTCTTGCGACTTCGCAGAGTCCTATGTTTTTAATAAACACCCCCAATGCCCCAAGTCTGTGCCACCCCCCAATGGTTGCCCATCAAGAGGTACCCCTTCTCCCGAAGTTACGGGGTCATTTTGCCGAGTTCCTTCAACATAGTTCTCTCAAACGTCTCGGTATACTCTACCAGTCCACCTGTGTCGGTTTGGGGTACGGTCTATATTGCTGGAGCTATTTCCTGGAACAGGTTCACAGCAGGTCCAATCCAATAAGGACCCACAATTTACCCCATTCGTCACTTCCAGCAGGTTCAGGAATATTAACCTGATTCCCATCGACTACGGCTTTCGCCCTCGCCTTAGGGCCGACTCACCCTGCGCAGATTAGCTTTACGCAGGAACCCTTGGACTTTCGACGTGAGTGTTTCTCACACTCATCTCGCTACTCATGTCAGCATTCTCACTTCTGATACCTCCAGGCACCCTCGCGGATACCCTTCACAGGCTTACAGAACGCTCCGCTACCATCCAGAATAAATTCTGGATCCGCAGCTTCGGTGTATGGCTTTAGCCCCGGTACATCTTCGGCGCAGGCCGGCTTAAATTTAGACCAGTGAGCTATTACGCTTTCTTTAAAGGGTGGCTGCTTCTAAGCCAACCTCCTGGTTGTTTTGGCCTTCCCACATCCTTTCCCACTTAGCCATAACTTAGGGACCTTAGCTGGCGGTCTGGGCTGTTTCCCTCTCGGCAATGGATCTTAGCACCCACTGCCTGTCTGCCATGCTGCATTCATCGGTATTCGGAGTTTGGTTAGGTTTGGTAAGTCGTTGGGACCCCCTAGCCCATCCAGTGCTCTACCCCCGATGATGATACATGACGCTCTACCTAAATAGATTTCGCGGAGAACCAGCTATTTCCGAGTTTGATTGGCCTTTCACCCCTAGCCACAAGTCATCCCCCAACTTTTCAACGTTGGTGGGTTCGGTCCTCCAGTGCATGTTACTGCACCTTCAACCTGCTCATGGCTAGATCACTCGGTTTCGGGTCTAATCCCTGCAACTCAATCGCCCTATTAAGACTCGCTTTCGCTGCGCCTACACCTATCGGCTTAAGCTTGCTGCAAAGATTAACTCGCTGACCCATTATACAAAAGGTACGCAGTCACCCCATAAAGGGGCTCCTACTGATTGTAGGCATCCGGTTTCAAGGTCTCTTTCACTCCCCTTGTCGGGGTGCTTTTCACCTTTCCCTCACGGTACTTGTTCACTATCGGTCGCATAGGAGTACTTAGGCTTGGAGGGTGGTCCCCCCATGTTCAGACAAAATTTCTCGTGTTCCGCCCTACTCGAGGACCCTATCCAAATTTACCCGTACGGGGCTATCACCCACTCTGGCCCGCCTTTCCAGGCAGTTCCGGTTTTTTGAATAAGGCCACTGGCCTGATCCGCGTTCGCTCGCCACTACTAACGGAGTCTCTGTTGATGTCCTTTCCTCTGGCTACTTAGATGTTTCAGTTCACCAGGTTCGCTTCACGACCCTATATATTCAGGTCGCGATACCCCCAAAGGGGTGGGTTTCCCCATTCGGATATCTTCGGATCAAAGTTTGCTTGCAACTCCCCGAAGCTTTTCGCAGCATGCCACGTCCTTCATCGCCTCTATGCGCCAAGGTATCCACCAAATGCCCTTAAAACGTTTGATCTCAGCACTTCTTGTCATGCACAGAAGTCAAATCAGACAAAGTCTGATCTTTGTTATCTGCCTGGCCTCAATTATGATCTACCACCGGCATAAAGCCTTAGGTAGGTCCGCCGGCGGGACCATCCGGTCCCTTAGGCTTTCGTCGCAGGAGCGACGGATCGCAGTCGCGATCTGACGGAAAGCAATGCTTTCCTTTCC